>CAVDQR010000040.1:0-10281 GCA_963611065.1 Bacteroides ovatus | reverse complement strand
GAATCACAATCATGCACCCGGACAGAGATCCTGTTTCGGGGAAGAGGTGCAGGACTCCGTTAACGGAGGATGAGAACGGATCAAGTCCGATGACCACCGATCATACGAAACCTGGACGTGTGCTAGATCATACGCCAGCGGCGATGCTACGCCGTATGGGGGATGGTTCGGCTAGAGCGCTGAAGAAGGTCGTGTCAAGCTGCGATATGCGTCGGGTAGGTGCAAGAAGCCTATGATCCGACGATTACCTAATGGGACTTCCTATTCTTCGGAATGATCAGTAATGATCGGGAACGCGGGGGATTGAAGCATCTTAGTACCCGCAGGAAAAGAAATCAACAGAGATACCGTTATTAAAGGCGATCGAACGCGGTATAGGGCAATCCGAATCCCTACCGAAAGGCAAGGGAGATGTGGAGTCATAGACTCGTTTATGCCTAAGTCCAAATACTCAAACTTGGCTGGAAAGCCAGGCCATAGAGGGTGATAGCCCCTTAGAGGAAGGTGGATATGGCAATTTTCGATGTTCTCGAGTAGCGTGCGTTGGATATCGCGCGTGAATTTGGGAGGCATTCACTTCCAACCCTAAATACGTCTCTAGTCCGATAGTGCAGTAGTAGCGTGAGCGAAGACTGAAAAGTACCCTTAACGGGAGGTCAAAAGACCTGAAACCATACGGTCAAAGATTTAAATAGCATCAAAGGGAAGAAACCGATTATCGGTGGACCAGTGTTATTTTGTTCGTTTCGAAAAACGATCCAGGGAGTTCTGGTCATTGGCGAGGTTAACTATTCAATTAGGTAGCCGAAGGGAAACCGATTGCCCGCAGCTTTTTGCGAGGGGCAACGTGTGCTCGCGTGGAGTCAATGGTGCGGATACCCGAAGCCGGTCGATCTATGCCTGAGCAGGATGAAGCCTCTCGAAGGGGAGGTGGAGGTCCGAACCAGTTCTGATGTGCAAATCGTTTGGATGACTTGGGTATAGGGGTGAAAGGCCAATCTAGGCCGGAAATAGCTGGTTCCCCCTGAAACTAGTCGCAGCTAGACCTCGATCGAGGCAGAACGTGAGGTAGAGCACCGATTGGGTGCTTAGGGGAAGAAATTCCTCGGCATCTTGTCAAACTCCGAACTTGCGTTCATCGTAGACGTCGGGTGTGAGGCCATCCGGGGTAAGCTTGGTGGCCATAAGGGAAACAACCCAGACTATAGTTAAGGTCCCTAAATTTCGGTCAAGTGTAATACGAAATGGTGTCGGCGGTCTAAAACAACCGGGAGGTGGGCTTAGAAGCAGCCATCCTTCAAAGATAGCGTAACAGCTCACCGGTCTAGATCGTGGGCCCAGAAAATGGACGGGGCTAAACCGAGTACCGATACTATAGGATACTGCAAAGTAATTCGGTAGGGGGGCGTGGTGCATGGGCAGAAGCAGGGCTGTGAAGTCCTGTGGACCGTGTACCAACGAGGATCCTGGAGAGAGTAGCAGCAAAGCACGGTGAGAATCCGTGTCGCCGCAGGGGCAAGGGTTCCTTGGCAATGTTCGTCAGCCAAGGGTTAGTCGATCCTAAGGTAACTCTTAATCGAAGTTATCGAATGGGAAACAGGTTAATATTCCTGTACCAGTGAGATCTTTGCCTATGTAGTCAGTTCGGGATAGCTGGAGTACGCCAGTCAGCGTATCCAAGTACCGAATCCGATGGAGAACCGTAATGGTGAGAAGTCGGAGAATGTATGATAGGGCGAGCGTAAGCTCGCTTCCGGTAATTCCTGGATTCCGTGAAACCTGCATAGTTACAATCTCATTGTTCGTACCAAGAACCGACACAGGTGTCCCTAGGTGAGTAGCCTAAGGCGTGTTAGCATAATCGTGGCGAGGGAACTCGGCAAATTAGCCCTGTAACTTCGGGATAAGGGGTGCCAGCAGTGAGAGCTGCTGGTCGCAGTGACAAGAGAACACCGACTGTTTAATAAAAACATAGGTCTCTGCTAGTTCGAAAGGATGTGTATAGAGGCCGAAGCCTGCCCAGTGTCGGCATCTGAAAATCTGTTTCAACGGATCGAAGGACCGATAAACGGCGGGGGTAACTATGACCCTCTTAAGGTAGCGTAATACCTTGTCGCTTAATTGGCGACTTGCATGAAGGCTCAACGAGTGTTCTACTGTCCCCGCCATGACGCTAGTGAAATCAATCAGTCTGGTGCACAATCCAGACCCCTCCATCTGAAAGCGAAGACCCCATGGAGTTTCACTGCAACCTGTTGTTGTTGTAAGAATTGGCATGTGTAGGGTAGGCGGGAGACGTTACCCAGGAAGGTGCGCCAGCATCTCTCCGAGTCACCGATGAAACACCGCCCTTGCAAGTTTTTACGACTCACCTCTCCGGAGGAACAGCTATAGGCAGGCAGTTCGGGTGGGGCGCCACGCCCTCAAAAAGATAACAAGGGTGCCCAAAGGTTGGCTCAGGTAGGTCAGAAATCTACCGAAGAATGTAAGGGTATAAGCCAGCTTGACTCGGATCCAGACAATAGGGATCGGAGATAGGAAACTAAGGCCTAACGAACCAATCAACCTCCTGAATGGGGGTGATTGATGTCAGAAAAATTACCCTGGGGATAATTGAGTTGTCACGAGCAAGAGTTCACATCGACCTCGTGGCTTGCTACTTCGCTGTCGGCTCTCCCTATCCTGGTGGTGCAGCAGCTGCCAAGGGTGGGGTTGTTCGCCCATTAAAAGGGATCGTGAGCTGGGTTTAAAACGTCGCGAGACAGTTTTGTTGCTTTTTGATGGAGGTGTTGGTACCTGATGAGAAGGACCCTTTAGTACGAGAGGAACAGGGGTTCGTCGCCTCTAGTTTATCAGTTGTCTGACAAGGCATGCTGAGTAGCCACGCGGTAGTGGATAAGAGCTGAAGGCATCTAAGCTCGAAGCCATCTTAAAAAAGAGGTACCCATAGAACGCTCATAAATGATGAGTTCGATAGAAGCCGGATGTAAGTATCGAGGTTCGCCGAGATATTCAGTCCTGGCTTACTAATGTTCTTTGACGTCGCTGGGGTGTGATCTAGCAGTCAAACAGGTTCCGTATGAAATCTCATCCTCCGAACCCTTTTCTTTTTCTTTCATCATCTTCGTCTTTCTGCATGGAATTTTAATAGCCGTTCCAGGTTCATCAACGGATGCCGATAATCAAGATCGCTTCTTCGGTCCCGTACGATTCGAACATCTACCTCGTCACCGGGGAGCGTCCCGTGATCGTCGATTCGGGCACCGGTCTCGATTCCGATGCGATCGAGCGTCGCATCCGTTCTTTCTCGCAGATCCAACCCTCTGCCATCATCCTCACGCACTGCCATTACGACCATGCCGGCGGTGCGAAGAAGCTGGCCGATGCTTTCGGCTGCGATGTTCTCATCGGGGCGAAAGACGCCCCCTATCTAAGAGTGCCAGATCCCTCGGTCACCGTGAGCGGTCTCTTCGGAGCCGACATGGATCCCTTGGACGTCGGGGATCTCCATGAAGGGGATGTCATCGACACCGGTGAACATCAGCTCGAGGTTATCGACACCCCCGGTCATACGCCCGGAGGGATATGTCTATACGACAGAGCCAACGGTCTGCTAGTATCGGGGGATACGCTGTTCTTCGACGGATTCGGCAGGACCGATTTCGCCGGAGGCTCCATGTCCGCTCTCACGGGTTCTCTGCGGAAGCTTAGTAACATTGACATAAGGGGACTGTTTCCGGGTCATGGAAATACGTGCGAACGCTACAGTCCCGGCGACTTAGCCAGGGTACTGAGGATGGCGGGTGTGTGAATGAAGATAATCAAGTGCGACTACTCCCACGGGTTCGATGCCCACTGCGATGACGCGGTCGCTGCTGCGGCCGAGGACGTCGCCGCCGGCAAGCTCATAGTGTATCCTACCGAGACCGTCTACGGCATCGGTGCCGACATCTACAATGAGGCGGCGGTCAAGAATCTGTATGTTGTCAAGAACAGGCCCTTCGACATGCCGCTCTCCGTGGCCGTCTCCGACAAGGCCATGCTCGAGAGGGTAGCAGTGCTGAACGAGAACGCCGACAAGCTGATCAAGGCGTTCCTCCCGGGTCCGCTGACCATCATCATCAAGAAGCAGCCGGATGTCCCGGATATCGTCACCTCATCCTCACAGAAGGTCGGGATCCGCATCCCCGACAACAGGTTCGCACTGGAGCTCGTCAGGCGCACCGGCCCCATCGTGGCCACGTCCGCGAACCTCCATTCCCATCCGGATGCCGTCGACGTCGACTCGGCCATAGCCGATTTCGGAGACGCCGTCGACACCTACATCGACGCGGGATCCTGTACCATCGGACAGCCGTCCACCATCGTCTGGCTCATGGACAACGAGGTGGAGATCGTCCGTCAGGGCGCCATTCCCGCAGACAAGATCAAGGAAGTCTTAGGATGCTGAGTTCTGACGATCTGGAGAAGCTCAGGAAGGCCGGACGCGTGTCCGGCGAGGCCAGGGAGCTCGGCCTCTCCCTCGTGGAAGAGGGCGTCAAGCTCTACGATGTGGCCCAGGAAGTCGAAGGATACATCCGCGCCCACGGGTGCGGTCTCGCGTTCCCCTGCAACATCAGCAGGAACGAGATCGCCGCCCACTACACGCCGACGTGCAACGATAAGACGGTCTTCGAACTCGGGGATGTCGTCAAGGTCGACTGCGGAGCGGAGCTCGACGGGTTCGTCGGGGACACCGCAGGGACCGTCGAGGTGGGCACGAACACATACAAGGAGCTCGTGGAGACCTCCAAGAGGGCGAGGAACCTCGTGGCCGAGTTCATCGGCGACGGTGTCACCCTCGGAGAGATCGGAAGGGCGGTGCAGATGAGCATCAACCGCGACGGATTCGTCCCGATCGAGAACCTCTGCGGCCATCAGATCGAGAAGTACAACCTCCATGCGGGGATGTCCGTCCCGAGCTACGACTCCGGCGACACCCAGCAGATCAAGGCCGGCATGACCGTGGCCATCGAACCTTTCGCCACCGACGGAAAAGGTTATGTGAAGGACGGCAAGTTCGGCAACATAGTGCGCATCGCCAGGGACAGACCTCTGGCGGACCCGAAGGCGCAGGAGTTCCTCGACTACGTCAAGGGCGAATTCCACCAGTTCCCGTTCTGCGCGAGGAGCTGCGAGTTCCCCGATGCCGAGAAGCACGTCAGGAACCTGATGCGCCACGGTGTCCTCGCAGGGTATGCGACCCTCGTCGAGGCCGGCGGAGGGATGGTGTCCCAGCACGAGTACACCTTCTACATCGACGGTCACAGGGGAGAGGTCACCACCCTCCCGTGAAAACCCCTTCCGAAACCCTACCGAGTGCTGGAGTTGCCAAGCCTGGTCAAAGGCGAAGGACTCAAGATCCTTTCTCGTAGGAGTTCGCCGGTTCGAATCCGGCCTCCAGCACCTTCCCCTTATATTTATAAATAAGAAGGGCATCGCCACGCTTGCGTAAACTCAGGACCCTCCTCCCGGGAACGGGCGGAGAACACTGAGAGCTCCTTCCTATGGGAACCGGAGCTTGAGCATATCCTCCCCTCAGGGGCGGATACATTTACGGAGGCTATCATATGGCTGAGAAGAAAAAGTCGCAGAAGGCGGCGGTGGACGAGAACTTCAACTTCATCGTCCGTATCGCCAACACCGATATCGACGGTCAGAAGAAGACCGTCGTCGGCCTGCAGAGCATCAAAGGCGTGGGCAAGAGGGTCGCCCAGATCGTCGCCAAGAAGGCGGACGTCGACCCCCACATGAAGATGGGTTCCCTCCCCGACGACAAGGTCAAGGAGATCGAGGCCCTCGTCAAGACGTACGTCGAGTACGCCCCCACCTGGGCAATCAACAGGCAGAACGACTACGAGTCCGGTGCCGACATGCACCTCATCGGAAACGACCTGGACATCATCCAGAAGGATGACATCAACAGGATGAAGATGATCCGCTGCTACCGCGGAGTCAGGCACGAGGGACGCCACAAGGTCAGGGGACAGAGGACCCGCTCCAACGGAAGGCACGGCCTCACGCTCGGAGTCCAGAAGAAATCCTGAGGTGATTTGAATGGGAGATCCTAAATTCTCACGCAAGACATACGACACCCCTTCCCACCCTTGGCAGGGCGAGAGGATCAAGGCGGAGGTCGAGGTCGTCCGCGCATTCGGCCTCAAGAACAAGACCGAGGTCTGGAAGGCCGAGACCATCCTCAGGAACCTGAGGAAGCAGTCCAGGGACCTTCAGGCCCGCCTCAGGTCCGGAGACAAGCAGGCCCAGGTCGAGGCCGACGCGCTTCTGAACAAGTGCGGCAGGCTCGGTTACCTCCCCGTCGGATCCAACCTGAACGACATCCTTTCCCTGAAAGACGAGGACGTCCTGTCCCGCAGGCTCCAGACCATCGTCTTCGAGAAGGGTCTGGCAAGCACCATCAAGCAGGCCAGGCAGATGATCACCCACGGACACATCTTCATGAACGGCCACAGGGTGACCGTTCCCGGATACCTCGTCACCAGGGCGGAGGAGTCCTCCATCGAGTACAACCCCGCATCCCCCTACACCGACGAGATGCACCCCATGAGGATGTCCGCGGAGCAGGCCGCTGCCGGCATGGCCGCCAGGGCCAAGGCCGCGGCGGAGCAGGAGGCGGCCGACGCCGCAGCCGCCAAGGCGGATGCCGAGGAGGCAGGAATCACAGCAGAGGACGGTGTTCACTGATGACCGCTAAATGGGGAATCGCTAACATTTATGCTAGCTACAACAATGTCATGATCACGCTGACCGACATCACCGGTGCCGAGACCATCACCAAGGCCACCGGAGGAATGGTCGTCAAGCAGGCCAAGGACGAGTCCTCGCCCTACGCTGCCCAGAAAGCGGCCGAGAAGGTCGCCGAGGCCGCCAAGGAGAAGGAGTTCGTCGGCATCCACGTCAGGGTCAGGGCGCCCGGAGGAAACAGGTCCGCCTCGCCCGGTCCCGGAGCGCAGGCCGCCATCCGTGCCCTCACCAGGGCCGGACTCAAGATCGGTCGCATCGAGGATGTCACACCCATACCGCACGACGGTACCAAGAAGAAGGGCGGACGCAGGGGACGCAGGGTCTGAGGGGGAACTCTCATGGACATCGAGATTCTCGAAATGGCGGAGAGGAAGGCGAGGTTCATCCTCAGGAACTCCTCCCCCGCCATGGCGAACGCGCTCCGCAGGACGCTCCTGGCAGACCTGCCCAAGATGGCCATCGACAAGGTGGAGTTCCACCTCGGTCCCATCATGGACGGCGAGAAGGAGTACGAGAGCACGACGCCCCTGTTCGATGAGATCATCGCCCACAGACTCGGAATGGTCCCGGTCCCCACGGACCTGGACCTGTTCGTCCCCCAGGACCAGTGCGTCTGCCACGGCGAGGGGTGCCCCAACTGCTCCATCATGTACAGCCTGAACAAGCACGGGCCGTGCACGGTGCTGTCCGGGGACCTCGAGCCTCTCGGCAACCCCGACCTCAGGGTCAAGGACGAGGAGATACCCATCGTGGAGCTGACCGACGGCCAGGCCGTCATGATCTACGCCACGGCGGTCATGGGCACCGCGGCCAAGCACGTGAAGTGGCAGGTCTGCAACGGTGTCGGCTACTCGTACCTCCCGACCATCGAGATCGATCCTAAGCACGCGGCCGACGACGACATGCGCGACGTCATCGACGTCTGCCCGAAGAACGTCTTCGTGGTCGAGGGCGGAGAGCTCGTCGTCAAGGACCCCCTCAAGTGCAACCTCTGCATGGCATGCACCGAGATGCTCGGAGAGGGCAAGGGGCTGACCGTCACCGGCAGCGAGTCGGACTTCGTGTTCAAGTTCGAGACCGACGGTTCGCTGACCGCCCGCCAGGCGCTCGACAAGGCCGTGGAGATCCTTTCCGCCGAGGCGGAGGACTTCAAGAGCCAGATCGAGGCACTCTGAAACTCATTCCCGGCCCCCGGGCCGGGTTCTTTATATCCATTCCACATTCACGCCGGCATGAAGATATGTCCCAAATGCGGCCATGCCACCAGCGACGACTCCGACGGGTTCTGCGCCAAATGCGGGGCGTATTTCACCGAAGCCCCGAAGGGGCAGCAGCAGTCGTCCGCTCTGGCGTCGGCCATGGGGATGTCCGCTGCTCCTGCGAGGCCTGCGGCCGTCCCGGTCCCGGATGACGGGACCTTCGAGGCCGGATTCGACGACATGTCCGCCGGGAACTACTCGGAGGGTGTGGCGCAGTGGATCTCCGCGATACGCTCCCAGGGACAGCCCTCGGAGGAGATGTACGGGCGCATGCTGAACGCCATGCTCGACTGCATCGCATCCACCATCGAGAAGCATGTGCTCGAGGGCCGTTCCGGCACCGCGGAGCTGGCGATGGAGCTCGATGCCGACCTCATCACGGACCTGATCTCCGCCATGGTCGCCCGTTTCACGGATCTGAACGGCGCGGACGTCCTCGGCGTCTCGGCCGAGTACATGTACCTCGTCATCGAGTCGTTCTCCGTATATCCGGACCTCCGCGACGTCAGCGAGATCATGTCGAAGGCCGCCGTCGATCTGGAAGCGTATCGCGCATCCGTTCCTCCGGAGGACGAGAACAAACCCGTCGTCGAGAGGGAGCTGTCCATCTCCCTGTCGTACATCGCACTGATGTCCGAGGCCATCGATTCCGCCATAGCGGAGGCCGGGGACGAGAGGATGGACAAGCTCGCCGACTACTGGTCCTCCAAGGCGACGCTCCCGTATGCCAACATAGCCTTCCAGATCGCCACGCTGAACGCTCAGATCGCGTCGGCGAAGAATGCCGGGAAGTTTACCATGAAGCTCTTCAAGAAAGGTCTCGCCATACAGGTGGACGGCTTCAAGAAGTCCTATTTCGGACCCCGCGTCTGACCGGCGTCAACGTTTAGTAGACGTTCATCATGCGGAGGAACGTCCCGGATGCGTTGTTTGGCCGCACGCGCCGGGACACCCTTCTCAGAAGAAGTCCGACAGTTTGCACTTGCGGACCTTGTCGTTGTTGAAAACCGAGTCCATCGACATCTCGAGGATCTCGACCCTCTCCTTGGTGTAGTCGTCGAGTCCGTACTTCTCGCCGATCTTCTTCGAGATCTCCAGATACTTCTTGACGGATGCCTCGTGCACCGTCAGGGTCAGCGCGTTCCCGCACTTGATGCACTTGCCGGCCAGGGGTATGCGGCGGTACTTCTCCCCGCATTTGGTGCATCTGACCGTCTGGGTGGAGAAACTCCTCAGGTTCCCGATCATGTCCGGCAGGAAGTGCTTGTTCAGCACCCTGCGGGCGACATCCTGCTCGTCGACCGCGCGGATCTTCTTCCCGAGCATGAGCTGGGCGTCCATCTTGTCCATCATGGTCTCCAGCGTGGTGTACGCGGAGTACTTCGGACCCTCGGAGATGTCCCTCGTGTCGTGGGTGAATCCCATGTGCTCGTACTGGTCGGGCGTCCCGATCCTCCCGGCGATGAGGTCCATCATCTTCTCGATCTCCTTGGGCTCCTTCATGTCCATGGCCGCGCGGTACAGCTCGATCGGATAGTGGCGGAGGCAGTCCACGTTGTGGGCCTCCTTGTCGATCTCGTTCGGATCCAGTCTCGTCGTGAGAACGAGCGGGGCGTCCATCAGTCCTCCGCGACGGTCCGGCAGGAACGTCTTGGAGAAGTTCAGCAGACCGTCCAGGGCCAGGATGACGCAGTCCTCGTCGCCGTCGCAGTTCCTCCTCTTGGCCGCGTGGAAGAACGGGTGACCGTAGCATCCGCGGACGTTGGCATAGCCTATGATCCTGCACAGGATGCCTCCGGATGTGTGCGGAGCGAGTCCGAACGTGATGTGGCCGATGAGGTCGGTCCTGTTCTTGACGTTGTAGTATCTGGGGAGCTTGTAGAATTTCTCGAGCTCGTCGTCCAGGTATGCCGCGACCTTCACGAGGTAGTCCCCGCAGTCCCTGGCGGGCACGATGTCCTGGACCTTGAGTTCGCAGATCTGCTCCGGATCCGTCAGAGGGTCGTTGTTCCAATCGTGGGTGTAGCCCAGCTCGTGGGCCTTCTCGATGCTGAGCCCGATCTCCCTGGGCTTGAAATGCGTCAGGGGGATGTCGGTCATGTCGAACCTGATGGTACCATCCTTGAAGCAGCTCACGCCGTTCTTCTGTCTCAGGATGCCTTTCTCGATGGCCTCGCAGGTCTTGGTCTTGGAGATCAGGGTGTCGAGGCATTTCAGC
>CAVDQR010000039.1:0-10342 GCA_963611065.1 Bacteroides ovatus | reverse complement strand
TTCACCGACAGGGACCTGTTCAGCGACCAGGCCAAGGATTCCGAGGCTCTCAAGGAGCTCGGCATCGCCGACATCGGCAACATGGCCGGCGCCAGGAACGTGCTCCCCCTGTTCTACTCCGCCACGGACAAGTATCAGAGCGACGACCGCAAGGTCAGCGACGTGATGATCAGGAACCCGTACTCGGTGTTCAAGAAGACCAATCTGTCCGAAGTGGCCAAGACCATGATCTCCAACGACTACGGGCAGGTGCCCGTGCATGGGAACAGGGACGAGCTCCTGGGCATGATTTATGATGTTGATGTCATTTGCGCGATAACGGGATCCAAATGACTGATGGAAACGATGCGGGCGCGAACGCCAACGACCTGATGTCCCTCTGCAAGCGCAGAGGGTTCATCTGGCCCTCCTTCGAGATATACGGAGGGGTGGCGGGGATGTACGACTACGGCCCCCTCGGGTGCTCCCTGAGGAACAACATAGTCGACGTCTGGCGCGCCATATACAAGGGACGCGAGGGATTCATCGAGATCGATTCGGAGACGGTCAACCCCAGGGAGGTCTTCAAGGCCTCCGGGCACGTGGACGAGTTCTCCGACTACATCACGTACTGCACCAAATGCCAGGCGCCGTTCAGGGCGGACCATCTGGTCAAGGAGTTCTTCGAGAACGCCGACGTCCTGGGCCCCAGGGAGCTGGAGCAGGCCTTCGTGGACCACAACGTGAAATGCCCCGAGTGCGGAGGGGACCTCGGCCCGGTGGACGAGTTCAACCTGATGTTCAAGACGAACATCGGACCCGGATCCAACCGCGTCGGATACATGAGGCCCGAGACCGCGCAGGGCATCTTCGTGAACTACCAGAACCTCTACCGCTACAACAGGGAGAAGATGCCCATGGGCGTCATCCAGACCGGCAGGGGATACCGCAACGAGATCGCGCCCCGTCAGGGCATGATCCGCATGAGGGAGTTCAACATGATGGAGGTCGAGCTCTTCGTCGACCCCGAGGACAAGGACTGGCCCAGGTTCAAGGACATCGAGAACGAGACCATCGACCTCGTCCCGAACACGGGCGTCGGGATGATCACCACCACCGTCGGCAAGGCCGTCGAGGACGGGATCATCGCCAACCGCGTGCTCGCCTACTTCGTGTACACCACCAGGCAGCTCCTCGTGAGGCTCGGTATCGACCCGAAGAGGCTCAGGTTCAGACAGCACGACAAGGACGAGATGGCCCACTACGCCGCCGACTGCTGGGATGCGGAAGCCCTGCTGTCCTACGGATGGACGGAGATCACCGGTATCGCCGACAGGGGATGCTGGGACCTCTCCCGCCACGCGGAGTACTCCGGCGCCGACCTGACCCACTTCAAGAGGTTCGACGAGCCCAGGGAGATGGAGGTCGACAAGGTCCGCGCCAAGCACAAGGCGCTCGGACCCGAGTTCAAGGGCAAGGCCAAGGACATCGCGGCCGCCATGGAGAACATGACCCCCGCGGACGTGAAGGACGGGAAGCTGACCGTCACCGTCGACGGGGAGCAGATCGTCCTGGACGACAGGTTCTTCGAGGTCGCCAAGGTCAAGGAGAAGGTCGCAGGGGACCGCGTCGTCCCCCACGTCATCGAGCCGTCCCACGGACTCGACAGGATCTTCTACACCGTCCTGGAGCACGCGTACTCCCACGACGACAAGGAGGACTACACCGTCCTCAGGCTCAGGCCGGAGGTCGCACCCATCAAGGTCGGCGTCTTCCCGCTGATGGAGAAGGACGGCCTGGACGACGTGGCCCGCTCGATCTACGAGAAGGTCCACTCCCACCGCGTCGAAGCGTACTACGACGGCTCCGGTACCATCGGGAAGAGATACGCCCGCATGGACGAGGTCGGGACCCCGTGGTGCATCACCGTCGACTACGAGGGACTCCCCGGAGGGGAGCACCAGGGCACCGTCACCATCAGGGACAGGGACTCCAAGGATCAGAAGCGCATCCCCATCGAGGATGTGCCGTCCATCGTGGACAGGCTCATCGCGGGAGCGCCCTTCTCGGAGCTGTGAGGTATTTAACACCTCGCAGACTCCGTCAAACCTTTTCCCATTTTTCACATACAATCGGGCCAGCGTTGGCTGGATCCGTGGACAATTCTGCAGATTCCGCAGTTCCGATGCAACCTGTTATATGTAAAGCGTTGCCATCATTCATCCAGAGGTGTAAAATTGGGCGTAAAAGACCTAGAAGACCTGAAGAAGCTGGCCATGCTGAGATCGCAGATCGACGGCATATCGGTCCAGAACATCATGTCTGCCGAATTCCCCACGGTCTCATCGGAGGACCGCATCGCCGACGTGCTTGCGGTCATGAAGGAAACCAAATATCAGGACGTTCCCGTCGTAGACGGCGGGGAATACTCCGGGATGGTAAGCTACGCATCGATCCTCAGGAAGAAGAGCGTGACCCTCGACGCGAAGGCCAAGGGCTTCGTCAAGGGCCTCCCGACCGTCGCCAACAACATGGAGATCACCAAGATCGCCGAGATGATGGTCTCGACGAACAGCAGGCAGCTCCCCGTCGTGACCGGCAAGAAGGTCACGGGCATAATCGAGAGGAACAAGCTGATCGAGGTCGTCAGGGACATCAAGGCCCTGAAGGAGATCAGGGTCTGGGAGGTCATGAGCAACCCGGTCGAATCCGTGAAGGCCAACGACCTCATGGACGACGCCCTGGACCTCATGATCCGCGAGGACTACAGGACCATCCCCGTCGTGGACGAGGCGAACGGCCTGGTCGGTATCGTCGGCATGAGGGAGATCATCGACAACAACTGGAAGAAGGACAACAAGACCATCGGCGACCTGGAGAAGAGCTCCAGATCCCAGATCACGGTCGAGTCCATCGCCCTGACGTCGGTGAAGACCATCGACTGGGACGACAACATCGCCGCAGCGGTCGACATCATGGCCGAGAACGGGATCTCCACCCTGCCCGTCATGGAGGGGAAGGAGCTCGTCGGTGTGATCACCGAGTACGACATCATCGAACTGCTCTCCGCATGCCGCGAGAGGGACATGATGTTCGTCCAGATCAGCGGTCTCGACGACAACGAGAAGGAGGTCACCGACGTCATCTACGCGGACATCGAGGACATGGTGAAGAAGGTCTCCAAGATCTACAAGCCCGAGTCCCTCACGATGCACGTGTCGAGATACAACGACGTCGGGGGCAACCCGAAGTACAGCATCAGCGCCAGGCTCTTCATCAACGGGACGGCCGTCATGGGCAAGGAGGTCGGCTGGGACCTGATCAAGACCGCCGGGGACCTCATCAAGAAGCTCGAGGACGCCGTCATGAACATGAAGGACTCCAAGGTCACCTTCCGCAAGAGGAAGAAGTGATCCCAAGGGGGCTCCGGCCCCCGCTCTTACCCCGGGAGGACCGCCCTCCCGATTTCTCATTCTCATAGAAGTAAAGGGTTTCCGGGCTTGCGCCCGTAAGATGTTTCCGGAGTCCTCACTCCTTGACCTTCTTGCCGCACTTGGGGCACCAGTCCGCATTGGAGGGGATCTGCTCCCCGCAGTGGGGACAGGGCACCGTGTCGGTCGCGGTATCGACGCTTCCGTCGGGATGCTCGACCTCGGTCTCCTCCTCCTCGTCGAATCTGGTCCCGCACTTGGGGCAGACCTCGGCGTCCGAGGGGACCTCGGCTCCGCATTCGGAGCACACGAAGAAGTCGGCCTTCTTGGGCTTCAGCTCCTCGGGGACCTCGATGTACTCGCCGCACTTCCTGCAGACGACCTCTCCGGGCAGGACGGTGGCTCCGCAGGACTTGCAGAGCCCGTATCCCTTGGGATAGAGCCTTCCCTCGGCCTCCATCTTGGAACGGGACTTCTCGGCGCTGTTCCTCATCAGGTGGGAGAACACGAGGATGATGTAGTAGATCAGGGCGACGAGCCCGACCGATATCCCCGCGCCGACGGCGCACAGCTTGATCTCGTCCCCGGTGGAGATGCCGGAGTCGTAGGTGAACGCGTATCCGGACAGGTTCTTGTTCCCGGAGTCCGAGACCTTCTGGATGATGAGCGTCAGATACTCGAAGACGCCCTTGGACATGCCGTCGAGTACCGCGCTCCCCTTGTACCATCCGTCGGACAGCTGCTCCAGACCGGAGGATTTGATCTCCACCGTGTTCAAACCGCTGTATCCAATCAGACCGAAGGATATCCTGGTTATCTCACCGTAGGAGAGCTTCACGACCCAGGAATCGCCGGTCTTGAGATCGGTGGGCTGGACCTCGAAGTTCAGGGTGTACTTCCCGGTCCCCTCGTCGTAGACCATGTCGAGACTCCTGATGGTGTTCTGGTCATCCTCTATCAAGGACTGGTAATCCTGGCTGACGCCGGTGTACGCGAACGTCCCCACGAGCATGGCGACGATGATGAACACCACTCCTGTCATCGCCTTGACCCTGACGGACATGACTTTCATGAAGTGGGGGATCATGTACAGCACGACGGCCACGATGAGGAATCCGACACAGCATGTCCCGGATATCCCCATGACCTCGAGGATGAGCGCTAGGGCAATCGCCGCGATAATGGCGATGACCTGTTTCGTGGACAGGGCCTTGTAGTCTTCGCGGAGTCCCTCGAAGAACGGCTTCCTGCCTTCGGCGATCTCATTCATCGGCATCGCATATGCGCGCGCATTTTAGACTTTCCCCGAAGTGGTCCGAACGTCCCGCTCATATATGGGTTCCCTCTATGGACTGCCAATGACCTTCATCGTTCTGACATGCCCCGGATGCGGGCGCAGGATACTCATGGACGAGACCGACGGCTCGGGATACTGCATGTACTGCGGCGTGAAGATCGATGCCGCCGACACCGACGCCGAATGCCTCGACCCCCAGTCCGCCGAACTGATCGACCTCGTTATCAACGGTACGGGGGACGTCCCGGAATCCTATCCTCCCCAGATCGAGAAGGCCGTCGGGCTCCTGATGGCGAACGACGTCAGAGGAGCCTGCCAAGCGTTCTCCGAGGCCCTGGAGGGGCAGGATGCGGAGACCGCGGGACAACTGAAGGACTCCATGGCCGAATGCGCCATCAGATGGGTGTTCAGGACCGTGTACGAGGGCGGCGTCTACGACGGCGGGCTCTCGCTCATCGCGCCCCTCCTCACCGTGGAGGACGAACCCAGCACCGACGTCGCTCCGCTCATATCTTCCGTCTTCGACGGACTCTGCCAGTCCCTGACGGTCATCTCGACGCCCGGGGACTGCGTCAACATGGCGAAGTCCCTGTTCTCGCTCGTCGTCGAATACATGAACGTCGAACCCCGCCTGGTCGAGGAGGGGGAGATGCTCGACGAGTTCATCGGACAGTGCGACGTGCTCCTGGACCTGATCGAGCAGGCGGAGCCCGAGGACGGGACGTGCGCCGCGGAGATCGCGGGACTCAGGAACACCGTCGACCTCTTCGCCGAGGCGATGTACGGCATCGTGTCCGCATTGCCTGAAGGGGCCATCGACGGGATCGACGAGAAGCTGAATGCGGAAGGTCCGACATCCCTGATGAGCGACGCCGCTTCGTTCATCGTGAGCGCCATGACCGTAAACAACCCCGACGACCTCGTCAGAGGGTTCGAGGGATGCATCAGGATGCGTCTCAACTCCGGGTGCTGAGAAATACCCAAATACGAATCCGAGGATGGGTGGGCGTAATGGCGACGATCGAGGAGCAGATTCAGGAACTGGAGAACGAGATCTCCAAGACGAAATACAACAAGGCGACTGAGGCCCACATCGGGAAACTCAAAGCGAAGATCGCCAAGCTCGCTATGGAGGAGGAGAAGCGCCGTTCCTCCAAGGGGCCCACCAAGGGATTCTATGTCAAGAAAGCGGGGAACGCCACCGTCGCCCTGGTCGGTTTCCCGTCGGTCGGTAAGTCCACCCTCCTGAATCAGCTCACCGGCGCCAAATCCGAGGTCGGAGCGTACCATTTCACCACGCTCGACGTCGTCCCCGGGATCATGCTCTACAACCACGCCAAGATCCAGATCCTGGACATGCCCGGGCTGATCAAGGACGCTTCCCGCGGCAAGGGACGCGGGAGGGAGGTCATCGCGGCCGCGAGGTCCGCAGATGTCATCCTCCTGGTGTGCGATGTGTTCAACCCCAAGATGGACGTCCTGTTCAGGGAGCTGTACAACGCCGCCATCCGTCTCAACCAGAAGAAGCCCGACGTGGTCATCACCCACTCCGACCACGGCGGTATCCAGGTCAAGCCCACCCTGAAGCTCACGAAGATCGACGTGGACACCATCAAGGACATGACCGCGGCCTACGGCCATATCAACGCTACAGTCGTCGTCCGCGAGGACATCAACGTCGAGCAGATGCTGGATGTCTTGGCGGGGAACCGCGTGTACATCAAGGCGATCATGGCCATCAACAAGGTGGACCTGGCCAAGCCCGGCGAACTGGAAGCCGCCATGGACCTCCACAAGGACTACCGCTGCATCCCCATCTCCGCGGCCACCGGACAGGGCATCAAGGATCTGCAACAAGCGCTCTACGACACGATCGACATGATCCGCATCTACCTCAAGCCCCAGGGCCAGGAGGCCGACATGGACATCCCTCTCATCGTCAAGAGGGGGAACACCATCGGGGACGTGTGCGAGCTGATCCACCGCGACTTCAAGAACAACTTCCGCTACGCCATGATCTGGGGGAAGAGCGCCAAGTTCCCCGGCCAGACCGTCGGCATGGAGCACGTCGTGGCCGACCAGGATGTCGTGTGCATCATCGTCAAGAGATGAGCCTCGGGGACCCTGACACAATTATCTACTTTCGCGGTCATGCGGGTGCATGGCGAAGAGAGATCTCATCTCCGTTTCAGACATGGAGGCCGAATGGCCCTCCCTCGTCGACCTCGCGATCAAGCTGAAGGCCGAGCGCGGCCACCACGGCGACCCCCTCAAGGGCAAGACGCTCGCGATGATGTTCGAGAAGCCCAGCACCCGTACGAGGATCTCGTTCGACGTCGCTATCACCGAGCTCGGAGGACACGCGCTCTACATCGACGAATCCAAGATGCAGATGGGCGTCCACAGCGAGACCGTCGAGGACACCGCCCGCGTCATGAGCAGGTTCGTCCACGGCATCATGTACCGCGCGTTCGACTACAAGATGATGGACAAGTTCGGCGAGTACGCCACCGTCCCGGTCATCAGCGGACTCGACAACCTCGAGCACCCCTGCCAGGCCCTGGCGGACATGGTCACCATCAAGGAGAAGCTCGGAGGATTCCGCGGCAAGAAGCTCGTGTACCTCGGAGACGGGAACAACGTCTGCAACTCCCTCCTGTACGCCTGCGCCATCATGGGGATCGACATGGTCGCCTGCTGCCCCGCGGTACGCATGCCCAACGCCGAGATCATGTGGAAGGCATCCAAGATCGCCGAGAAGAACGGCTCCAAGATCATCGCGTCCCACGAGCCCAAGGACGCCTGCGTCGACGCCGATGTCCTGTACACCGACACCTGGGTGTCCATGGGCGACACGACCCCCGTCGAGGAGGCGATCAAGCTGTTCAACGACTACCAGATCAACTCCGAGCTCCTGAAGCTCGCGAAGCCTTCGTGCATCGTCATGCACTGCCTGCCCGCCCACAGGGGACAGGAGATCACCGCCGAGGTCATCGACGGACCCCAGAGCGTCATCTTCGACCAGGCCGAGAACAGGCTCCACGCCCAGAAGGCCGTCCTGTACACCCTGATGAAGGACCAGTGAAACACGATCCATAAACAGTCCCCGAGAACGGGGACGTCTTACTTCTCATGAACTCCTGAACAGCGGACGCTATATCGGAATCCCTGACGGAGAGCGACTTTCCCAAGAACGGATGAAGAAATAGGATCCCGCCCCGAAGGGCGGGAAGAAGTTTGCTTATCTCGACGGGTCAGGCTTCAAGCCATTCCCTTGATGGCGGCGACGAGGGCCTCCATGTTGGCGTCGGGAGTGGCGACGGCGATTCCGCATCCGGAAGAGATGACGTTGAATCCGGCGTTGGCGGAGCGCAGAGCACCCTCCTTGACCTCCTCGGGGGTTCCCTGGAAGAGAGGCCTGACGGATCCGACGTTTCCGACGAGGACGGTCTTTCCACCGACCTTGGCGGCTGCGTCCTCGGGCTTGACCTTCTCCTCGATGGAGATTCCGGTGACTCCGGTGGCGACCATCTGCTCGAGGATGGGCAGGGTGTCTCCGCAGATGTGGAGAACGGTGTACTTGCCATCCTTGGGCTTGAGGGCGGTCCTGACGTGCTTTCCGGCGGCCTCCTCGAACATGTCGGGAGCGAGCATGTCGGTGGATCCGGAAGGCTCGGAGCACTGGACGACGTCTGCACCGGCGTCCATCAGGGCGTGGGTGTAGGCGGTGACGTAGGGGTTGACGGCGTCGACCCACTTGTCGACCTCTTCGGGGGCCATCATCATTCCGAAAACGAGGTTCTCGGTGTTGACGAGGTTTCCGGTGAGGGTGAACGGTCCGGTGTTTCCGGCAACGATGCAGTAGTTCTCGCCGTGAGACTTCTTCATGATCTCCATGGCCTCGAGGGCAACAGCGACCCTTCCGGACTTGATGAAGTCCTCAATGGGCATCATCTCGGAGGGGTCCTGGTACTCTCCCATCATGGGGTCGAAGTGGAAGGGGTGCTCCTTGATCATGGGGGCGGCGTCCTTCTTGTCGACCTGGACGCGGGCGCCCAGGGTCTCGGTCTCAGCGGTAAGGCAGAAAGGAGCCCTGACGCACTCGAAGCCCTGGACATCGGCCTGGGCGCATCCGAGTTTCGCCATGAGGTTGGCGTCCTTGTGGGCCTCGGGCCAGGCGGCGCCGACTGCCTCCATCTGTCCGAGGGTGGCGGACTGGGTGAAGATAGCCACAGGGGGCCTGTCCAGGGACTCGTGTTTCATTGCTGCGAGTACTCTCTCTCTAGGAGTCATTGTCATGATAAGTTCTCCTGACCCGCAGTATCGTTTCTCCCTTCTTAAAGTATACGGATTTTCATTGTAAGTAATATCCGTAGGCATCCAGCGATAGGAACTGCCAGTAGCAGAAATGCGAAGATGGATGTATACTCCAATCGCACCTTGATGTCGGAAAGACTCCTCAGCGTCCCCAGGTCCATGAGGCCCATGTCCGTGACCCCGTAGATCCTCGCCTCGGAGTAATCGCAGGACTTGAGCGCAGGGGCCATGACGCATTCCTCGTCCGCCACCAGGTCGTTGCCCGACGAGAACGGACTGAAAGGCGGGATGACTATCACGCCCTCCCTCTCGGCATGGACGAAGCAGAGCATCTTCAACCCGCCCCCGACGGCCCCCGGGATCCTCACGGACGGGTGCTCGTGGCCGATGATCACCGGACGCTTCCCGGAGTCCTCGTGCCCGTGCTCCAGCCTGTAGCCCATGATGTCGATGTGGTCCACGGCGAGTATCCCGGATTCGGCGATTATGTTCTGGATGTAGTTGTCGTGGTTCCCCTTGACGACCACGACCTGCGCATCCTCCGAGATCATCTCGATTATCCCCCGGACCTGGTCGCTCTCCTCCCTGCCGGCACGGCGGAAGTCGTGCTTGACATCCCCGAGGAGGACGACGCGCTTCGGTTCGTACGTCCCGAGGATGTCGTTGAGGGCGTCGCGGATCGAACCCGTGTTGATCCGGGGGAGATACATCCCGTCCTGCTCCAGCGCGCGCTCGTATCCCAGATGGAGGTCGCCGATGACCACGGTGGGGCCGTCGTCGAGTATGAGGCACTTGTCGTTGGAAATGCGGACGCCGGGGCGTATCTCGAGGGTTCTCATATGCTGTCCCGCGGAACGCGGAACGGAGATTAAGGAATTGGGTCGCCGCCCTTGGAAGAGGGCGGGTCATCCCGGTCAGTTTGCGCGCGCTCCCGCGACTGGGGAGACGGCAGCGGGGCCGTCGATAGGCTGCCCGCAGGTGGGACACATCGAAAACGGGTACAGCGATGGGATATCCTTCCCGCAGTATGTGCATCTCATCGGTATCCTGAGAAACGGTCCGACGCCTTAAAGGAAGTCGTCGTTACCAGAGCTGAAAGTAACAACCACGGCGATTGTTGGATGGGTCGGAATCGGAAGTCTGGCACATGCAGGGTCATGATCGTTCTGCGACCGCTTTCGCAACATGATTCCGAAGTCCGAACTCATCACCTCCGAGAGTCCCGGACACCCTCCGAGGAACCTCGTCGGCACATGCCTTTAATGCGGAACCGCCATGCCCCCGCCGTGATCCGCAACACGTTCGTGCTCCTGCCCTC
>CAVDQR010000038.1:0-10525 GCA_963611065.1 Bacteroides ovatus | reverse complement strand
GAGTTCGACCTCGCCCGTTCCTACTACGTGCTGGGGGGCGACGGGAACATCCGCTCGCTCTTCCTGTGGGCGATCCGCAGGTTCGATCGCGTCGACATCGACGTCCCCCGGCCGACCAGGCCCCCGGCACAGGGCATCTACATGCCAGGGAGGGGGATCGATTTCCAACCGTACCTCGACTCCCTGGATCCCGGGAGGCCCAACATCGGGATATTCTTCTATCAGAAGCAGTGGCTGAACGGGAACACCGGGAACGTGGACGGTCTCATCCAAGCGGTGGAGCGCCGCGGCGGGAATCCCGTGCCCGTCTTCCTGCAGACATACGAGGACAGGCTGACCGGCGCCATAGGCGTCAAGCGCATCCTGCGGGAGATACTGACGAAGGACGGGGAGCCCGTCCTCGACGCGATAATCGAGACCATGAGCTTCTCCCAGACGCTGGTCGCGTCCCCGGGCGACGGGGAGCAGGTCAGCGATGACAACTTCTTCGCATCCTACGGGGTGCCCGTGCTCCAGACCATGTCCCCGAATGCCGATCTCAAGGGTTGGTCGGAGGACATCGCCGGCCTGACTCCCGCCGAGGTCGCTTACGACGTCGCCCACCCGGAGTTCGACGGGCAGATAATCACCGTCCCCTCGTGCACCACCGAGAAGCTGGAGGACGGCTCCCGCGAGTACCGTTCCATACCGGACAGGGCCGACCGCATAGCCGACATGGCGATGATGTGGGCCGAGCTCCGCCGGACCCCCGAGAGGGAGAGGAAGGTCGCGATCCTGCTCTACATGTACCCTCCCAAGACGGCCAACGCCGGAGGCGCCGCCGGTCTGGACACCTTCGCCAGCGTCGTCGACCTCCTGCATAGGATGAGGGACGACGGCTACGACGTCGGGGATCCGATCCCGGAGACCCCGAGGGAGCTGGTCGACATGCTCCTGGCCGGTCTCACCAACGATTCCGAGTGGATCTCCGAGGACGAGGTGCGCAGGAGGTCCCTGGATCTCGTCGACGAAGAGACGTACGACGGATGGTACCAAGAGCTGTCCGACTCCGCCAGGGCCAGGATCGAGGAGGGATGGGGCGCCCCGCCAGGGGATTTCTACTCCGTGGACGGGAAGATCACGATCCCCGGGATCGTCTTCGGCAACGTCCTCGTGGGATTCCAGCCCGACAGGGGCAGGGACATCCAGGAGAGCTACCACGACCCGTTCGTGGTGATGCCCCATCAGTACTTCGCATACTACCACTGGCTCAGGCACGTGTTCGGTGCGAAGGCCGTGATACACGTGGGGACGCACGGCACCCTGGAATGGCTCCCCGGGAAGTCCGTGGCGCTGTCCAAGGACTGCTGCCCCGACTACGTCCAGGATTCGATCCCGGACATCTATCCCTACGTGATAGGCAACCCCGGCGAGGGGATCCAGGCGAAGAGGCGCGCCTCCGCCGTCATAATCGACCACATGATCCCGGTGATGACCCGCGCGGGCGGGTACGATGAGATCATGGAGCTGGAGGGTGCGGTCCAGAGGTACATGGACGCCGGCACTCAAGGGCAGGAGGAGGCCAGGGGCATGTACCTCGCCGGGATCAGGGGAATCGTCGGAAGACTGGAGATGTACAGCGACCTGAAGCTGGACCCGGCCTGCTCCGACGAGGAATTCGCCTCGCGCATCGACGACCTGTACGACTACATCACGGACGTCAAGGGCAACCTGATCAAGGACGGCCTCCACATCCTCGGCAGGCCTCCGGAGGGCGACCTGCTGGAGGAGTCCGTCTACTCGCTCACGCGTCTCGCCAACGGGGATGTCCCGTCGCTGCGCGGATCCATCGCCGCGTACCGCGGATACGACATCCTGGACCTGATCGGCGACCCTTCCGGGAGGGTCCCGGACGGGAGGCTGAAGGGGGAGGTCCTCGACTCCGTCGAGGAGGAGATGACGGACGTCATACGCTCGTTGCAGTCCATGGATTTCGACCCGGTCCGTTGCTCTGATCTCATCTCGAACAGGTATCCCGACGAGGACGGGAGCATGTCATCCGTCGTCTCGTTCATCTGCACCGAACTGTACCCCGACCTGATGGCCATGGGCGGGGAGGTCGACAGCGTCATGGATGCCCTGGACGGGAGGTACATCCTGCCGGGACCGGCCGGATGCCCCACCAGGGGGAGGGCGCAGCTGCTCCCGACCGGCAGGAACTTCTATTCCCTCGACCCGGACGCCGTCCCGTGGCATTCCAGCTGGGAGATCGGCCGCAGGATGGCCGACCAGATGCTCGAGCGCCACATCAGGGACTACGGATCCTATCCGCGCACGGTCGGCATCGTGGTCTGGGCCACGGACACCATGAAGACGGGGGGCGACGACGTCGCCTACATCCTGTGGCTGATGGGGCTCCGCCCGGTGTGGAGCGGCTACGCCGGCAGGGTGCTGGACATCGAGGTCATCCCGCTGGAGGAGCTCGGGAGGCCGAGGATCGACGTGACGCTGAGGATCAGCGGGCTGTTCAGGGACACGTTCCCCAATCTCGTCAACCTGATCGACAGGGGCGTGGGGATGATCTCCTCCCTGGACGAGTCGGACGACGAGAACTACCTCGCCGCGAACCTCAGGGCGGACATCGCGAAGGCGATATCCGAAGGCATACCGGAGGACAGGGCGCGTTCGGACGCTTCGATACGCATATTCGGCGATGCACCGGGAACCTACGGCTCGGGCACGAACATCCTCATCCGCACGTCCGATTGGAAGGACGTGAACGACATCGGCGCCATCTATCAGAGCTACGGGCAGTTCGCTTACGGGGTGGGACGCAAGGGCGAGGCGAAGCCGGATGCGTTCAGGAGGAGGCTGGAGCTCATGGACGTGACCGTCAAGAACAGCGTCAGCCGCGAGTACGACATGTTCGACAACGACGACGTCTACAACGACCTGGGAGGGTTCAACGCCGCCGTCCGTTCCGTCCGCGGGAGGATGCCCATGTCCGTCATCGGATGCTCCGCCGACACGTCCGCAATCAGAACGAGGACGGCGGACGAGGAGGGGAGGTTCGTCTTCCGCAGCAAGATCAACAACCCCAAGTGGCTGGAGGGCCTGAAGCGCCACGGGTTCAAGGGCGCGGAGGAGATCTCCAACATGGCCGAGTACGTGCTCGGATGGGATGCCACATCGGACATCATCGACCCGTGGATGTACCAATCCATAGCGGAGAGGTTCCTCTTCGACGAGGAGACGGCGGAATGGTTCCGCGACGCCAACCCCTATGCGATGCACGAGACCGTGTCGCGTTTGCTGGAAGCGATCGGGCGCGGCATGTGGACGCCCGATGAGGAGACCAGGAGACAGCTCGAGGAGATATACTCGGACCTGGAATCCCAGTTCGAGGGGATGCAATGAACGGAATCGCGGTGAAGGCGTCCGGATTGGTCAAGAGGTTCGGCGATTTCGCGGCCGTGGACGGGATAGATCTGGAGATCCGCAGGGGCGAGATCTTCGGTTTCCTCGGACCCAACGGCGCCGGGAAGACCACCACGATCCGCATGCTCACCACCCTGTCCCCTCCGACCGAAGGGACGATCGAGATCGACGGCAGGCCGGTCAGGGGTCTCGACGACCCCGTGAAGGAGCAGATCGGGATAGTGCAGCAGCACATCTCCCTGGACAGGGACGTCACCGTCCTGGAGAACATCCGCTACCATGCGATGCTCCACCGCATCCCCAGGAGGGAGGCCGATGAGCGCATCAGCAAGCTGGTGGAGATGATGGGCCTGGGGCCGTACCTGGACCGCCTGGTCATCGACCTGTCCGGCGGGTGGAAGAGGAGGGTGGCGATAGTCTGCTGCATGATCCACGACCCGTCCATAGTGTTCCTCGACGAGCCGACGGCGGGACTGGACACCCAATCGAGGCACATGCTCTGGGAGCTGATCCACCGTCTGAACGACGACGGGAGGACGGTTTTCGTCACGACGCATTACATGGACGAGGCCGAGGAGCTGTGCGACCGCGTCGCCATCATCAATCACGGGAGGATCGTCAGGGTCGGCACCCCGAAGGAGCTGTGCGAATCCATAGGGCAGTGGGCCGTCGAGTACAGGGAGGACGGCCGCAAGGCCTTCAGGTACTTCTCGGACTGGGACGACTCCCGCAGGTTCCAGGATTCCATAGGTTCGGAGAGGCTCATCGTATCGAGGGCCACGAACCTGGAGGACGTGTTCCTCGAGCTGACGGGACGCGACGTCAGCGCCACGGAGGAGGTGAAGTACCGCGTATGACCGCCTTCGCCGATTCCCTCCGCGTCGCATGGATCGACATGATGTTCATCCGCCGGAACCTGCCGACGGTGCTGATAACATCGCTCATCGCCCCGCTGCTGTACCTGTTCGCGTTCGGGTACGGTCTCGGGAAGGGACTCACAGTCGACGGGCGCGACTATCTCGCGTTCATGATCCCGGGGGTCATCGCCATGACCACGTTGACCGCATGCTTCAACACCGTGGCGACCAAGGTCATGCTCCAGCGCACCTACTACCAGAGCTTCGACGAGCTGTTCCTCTGTTCGATGTCGCCGTCGGCGATAATCATGGGCAAGGCGTACGCGGGGATGGTCCGCGGGCTGATCAGCTGCGCAGTCCTCTACGGGATGGGGCTGATCCTGAGCGCGGACATGATGCTCACGCCGGGGGCGGTGCTGATGATCGTGTTCTCCTGCCTGATGTACGGTCTGCTCGGGGTGGTGTCCGGGATGCTCGCCAACTCCCATCTCACGCTGAACCTGTTCAACAGCCTGGTCATCCTGCCGATGACGTTCCTGAGCGGGACCATATTCTCGCTGGACAGCATGAGCGGTCCGGTGCAGACCGCGATAGGGTTCCTGCCGCTGACCCATACGACGTCGTGCATCAGGGCATCGATCCTGGGGGACGCGTTCCCGTGGGTATCGCTGCTGATCCTCCTGGTCTGGTCCTCCGCGTTCTTCCTGATCTCGAGGCATCTGATGGTCAAGGGCAGGTCCTGAGGGACGGAGGCTGGCATCGCCAGTTGGATTACCAATCCAATAAATACGGTCGAGTGGGATGCATCCCCGATAAAGACATGTCCCGGGATACGGAGAACCATCTTACCGATGCGGAGTCGTCGGATGTCATAGCGGAGGTGCGCGACCTCACGGTCAGATTCGGCGATTTCACCGCCGTGAACGGATTGAGCTTCCAGGTCAGACGCGGGGAGATCTTCGGCTTCCTCGGACCCAACGGGGCCGGGAAGACCACCACGATCCGCACCATAACCACCATCCAGAGACCGACCTCGGGGAAGGTCATAATCGACGGGTACGACGCATCCGTGGACTATCTGGAGGCGAGGAAGCTCATCGGCATAGCGCAGCAGCACATCGCCCTGGACAAGGACCTCACGGTCCGTCAGAACATCAAGCAGCACGCGCTCCTCCACAAGATCCCGAAGGCGGAGATGGAATCCCGCATAGAGTACTCCGCGGAGCTCCTCGGATTGCAGGAGTTCATGGACAGGAAGGTCGAGAGCCTCTCCGGCGGATGGAAGAGGAAGGCGTCCATCGTGTGCGCGATAGTCCACCGCCCACAATTGTTGCTCCTCGATGAGCCCACCGCCGGTCTGGACACCAGGTCCAGGCATCTGTTGTGGGACCTGGTCCGCGACCTGAACCACAGGGGGACCACGATCCTGCTCACCACCCATTACATCGAGGAGGCGGAGTCGCTGTGCGACCGCGTGGCGATCATCAACCACGGGTCCCTCGTGGCGTTGGGCACCGTGGACGAGCTCAGGGACATCATCGGGCGCGTGACCGTGGAAGCCGAGAGGGAAGGGAAGGTGGAACTGACCTACTTCCCAACGAGGGAGGCCGCCAAGGCCTATTCCGAGACTCTTGGGGATATATACTTCAATATACGCAGGACGACGCTGGAGGATGTGTTCCTCGAGCTCACCGGCGAGGACAGGGGGCGTCTGGCATGAATCCCCTGTCCATCCTGGACGAGACCTACCGCGTCGCCTGGGGCGACCTGGTGTACACCAAAGAGAACATCGTCGAGGTGCTGATCACCAGCCTGGTCGGACCCCTCCTGTACCTGCTGGCCTTCGGGTTCGGTATCGGCGGGAGCATCTCCGAGGACCCGGACGCGTACATGGCGTTCATCGTTCCGGGCATAGTGGCGCTGACCACCCTGTCGGCGACGTTCAGCACGGTGTCGATGAAGATCCTCATCCAGAGGCTGTTCTACATGAGCTTCGACGAGCTCCTGCTGTGCCCGGTGCACATCTCGTCGATCATCCTGGGGAAGTGCGCCTCCGGCGTGATACGCGCGCTGCTCAGCTGCACCGTGCTGATCATCGTCGGCCATCTGATATCGCCGGCGGTGAGCATCGATCCGATGGCGCTCGTGGTGGTGTTCTTCGCCGCACTGACGTTCTCCATGCTCGGCCTCCTGGCCGGCATGCTGACCAACAAGACGCAGAAGCTGAACATGTTCTCCGCCCTCGTGGTGGTGCCGATGACGTTCATGTGCGGGACGCTGTTCAACGTCGATGCGCTCCCGTCGGTCGCCTCGTGGGTGGTGTACGCCCTGCCTCTGACCCATGTCAGCGCCCTGATGAGGGGGATAATGCTGGACACCGGGATCCCGATGGATTCGGTGCTGATCCTGGCGATCTACCTTGTAGGGTTCTTCGCGCTGTGCTGGTGGCTGATCAAGACGAACAGGTGCTGACGTTGACCGTTGGACCATCTCAATCGGGAATCGCGTGAAGCATTCTTTTGCATTAAAACAATACAAATAAATATCCGATGCACCATTGTCGATACGACCGCGGCCTCCGACACCCCGGAGGGCGCGGTCTTACCTGCTTCCCTGACGGGAAGTATGCGAGGATCTCGGTATTTCCGACTTTGATCACCACGCGGATACCGCGCTCACGGTATTCGATTTGGATCTCCGTGATCCTAAAACCTCCGGTCCCGGAACGGCCGAGCGAACTGTCATTCGCTCTTCCGGGACCTCCTATCATTCCACTTCGCGCATATTCCGAACCTGCGGGTGCAACGCTTAAACGACATCCGAGCATCCCGCCATCCGCAATGGACGACGGCTTCAGATACCAGGCGCTCGAGGATGCGATAGTCGACGCGGTCCGCCGCGGGACCGAAGGCAGGCGCATCGGGGTCGCATGCTCCGGAGGGTTGGATTCCGGACTGATCTCCGCCATAGCGAAGCGCTACGCCGAATCCGTCCATCTCTACACCTGCGGGACGTCCGGCGCCTTCGACGTCGCCATGGCCGAGGACCTCTCGCG
Source organism: Bacteroides ovatus (assembly GCA_963611065.1). GTDB lineage: Archaea > Thermoplasmatota > Thermoplasmata > Methanomassiliicoccales > Methanomethylophilaceae > Methanoprimaticola. The sequence continues at coordinate 3,196 of CAVDQR010000038.1, read as the reverse complement.
CATGCTCGACCTCCCGTGGACCCACGCCAGGATATCCAAGGGCAACATCGAGGGCAGGATACGCTCGATGATCCAATCCACCGGCGAGTCCGACCCGTTCACCATCTCGTACGAGCTGCAGCTGTTCAGCGTCTGCCTGGAGGCCGAGGAGGACGTGATCCTCACCGGCCAGGGCTCCGACGAGTACTTCATGGGCTGCGCCAAGTTCGTCGGCCAGGGGGACGAGAGCTACGGCATCCTGAAGGATGCCAGCGTGGACCGCCTGCTGGACGTGTCGATACCGTGCGAGCTGAGGATCGCCGACAGCCTCTCCAAGACCCTGGTCTATCCGTACATGGACGAGACGGTGATATCCCTGATATCCGAGCTGGACCCGGAGGACCTGAGGCCGAAGGACATGGATTCCAGGAAGGCCGTCCTCAGGGAGATCGCCGAGCACCTCGGATTCCCGGAGATCGCCCGCAGGAAGAAGAAATCGTCCCAATACGGGTCCGGCACGACGGATCTGATCCGCGCCATGGCCCGCGAGAGGGGCATGAGGTACAACGAGTACATCGCATCGGTCTACGACGATGTCGTCTCCCCATCCCTTCCGTCCAGCGGGAGGGGCTCCGTGATCAACGCCAGGGTTGATTCCGTCCTGAAGGCCGAAGCGGAGAGGATCATCGGGGATTGCGGGCTCGACCCTTCCGAAGCGATAGCGGGGTTCTACAGGAGGATCGTCCGTGACGGGGACCTCCGTTCCATAAACGACGGAGGGGAGCGATGGCGATGGAAGGCAGCGGATGGAACAGGCTCGGGCTGATAATCTCGGTCCTCTGGCTGTTCATCCTGATGTTCAGGCTGGTGGCGTTCTCGTCCTCCTATGCGAACACGCCCCAGGGGCAGGTGTTCACGGGGGTTCTGAACATCATCCTGGTGGTCGGTCTGATCCTGGCCGCGTTCGTCCTTTTCAAGGGACCGTTCGGATACATGGCGTCGAAGAGGCCCGGTTCCGACCGCTGCCCCCAGTGCTACGCCAGGATCCCTCCCGGAGAGGCGTTCTGTCCCAAGTGCGGGCGCGAGAGGAAGCGATCGCGACCCCTTCTTCCCGCAGTGGACGATCCCTTCCGGCGACACCGGCCTCACCCCGCGGTACATCCCCATGTCGTCCCCGACGGGACAGACCTTGATGCAGATCCCGCAGGGCCAGTGGCGCTCCTTCTTCAGTTGGATGTGGTGCTCCGTGCAGGCGCGCATGTCCATCCGATACGGTCTCGTCCCGTCGTCGGTGAAGCACTTCGAGGGGCATCCGCGCAGGCACTTCCCGCAGTGGATGCAGAGGTCCTCCTCCAGCATCGGGTCCGCTTCCAGCGGGGCGTCGGTGACGACGGAGATGATCCTGACCCTCGGTCCGAACTCCCTCGTTATCAGATTGTGGCTGTCGCCGATGGTCCCCATGCCCGAGTAGTATCCCGCCAGCACGTGGGAGAACGCCGCCTCCGGGTCGTCCAGGAGGGCGTCGATGCCGAAGTACCCGTCCCTGGGGAAGTACATGGCGCGGTACCCCCGCGACACCAGGTACCCGGCCATGCGGTAGCCCGCGTCGTCCAGGATGCGGTTGGTGGTGTTGTACAGCTCCTGGTACACCATGGACGGGGTGGTCGCGACCATCGGGACGTAAAGAGGGATCCCCATGACGACGACGTTCTCCGCCCACGGGAGGATGTTCTTCGGACGGTAGTCGCCGGATTGGAGCGGATGCTCGTCCCATCTCCCCACGGGGCAGGTCCTGACCAGGCTCATGCCGAGCCTGCGCGCCTCCTCTATCACATCGGCCTTCAGGCTACCGTCGGCATCCATGCCATCGCCGTCCCGCTCGACCTGTGGTCGGAGATCGCGTTCCGAAGCTCATCGAAGAATGCGGCGGTCTTCTCGTCGCTGTCCAGATTGAACACCATGTTCTTCCCTTCCGTGTACAGCACTATGCACCTGTCGACCTTGGCGTGCACCGCCAGGTCGTATCTCCCGAACTCGCTGTTCTTGAAGTTCCCCGTCAGGTAGTTGGAGTTCCCCAGGCCCCCTACGCGCGACCCGTAGTCCATGTCGTCCCTCAGCTCGAGGGCGACGATGTCGTCGAAATCCACCGTCCGGTGCATCATCGTGGCGTCCACCGTGACCGAGTCGTCGTTCAGGGTGACGTCCACATGGCCCGTGGTCATGGCCACCGCTATGAGGACGGCGACTGCCGCCAGTACGATGACCGTGAAGCCGGCGACTATCCTGACCGTGGAGCGGTAGTTCTTCCTGGCGCGCTCCGCCTCGGCGGGGGACGACCTCCTGATCGATCCGCATGATGTTGCCTCTCTGATCCCGGCGTACATCTCCTCTGTGGCGGCGAGGTCCGGCAGGTTGAATGCGGCCGTCTTCGCCTTGCCGTTCTTGGCGACGAACCTGACGACGATCATCTTCTCCACGGCGGTGGTGCCGGCGAAGGTGTAGTTCCCGAGCATCTCGTTGGTGAAGTCGCCGGACCCGCGCTTGAGCCCGCCGTACCCGTACACGCGGAGGCCGGGCTTGAAGCCGGAGACGATCTCCAGCTCCGTGATCGAGGAGAACGGGATCTCCAGTTTGGCCATGGGCGCTTTGATCGATATGCGGTCGTCATTCAGCTCCACCCATTCGCCTCTGATGGTCAGGATGGAGACGGGGATCACGGCCAGGGCAGCGATGAGGATGACGATGTACCATAGGAACGACAGCGGCGTGCACAGGAGCAGCACCGTGTCGACGGCTATGATGGCCATCGATGCGACCAGGCCCAGGACTATCTTCGTGGTGTCGTTCATGCGATCGTCTCCTTGTCGATCCGTATCGTGCGAGGGGCATGCCCCGCATCGTATGGTGGATGGATTCGCGTATTTGAGCATCGCGAGCGGACGCTCATGGTTCCGTATGTCCGAAGGAGCTGAAAAGGGGGCACTAAGGAATCGCATAGTGCGGTTCCGAGATGCGGGGCGGGCGGTTGCCGTCATCATTCGACGGTTTTATCAATCGGTTCGTCATTATACTATCGTGACCCTGGAAGATATCGATGAGGAATGGAAAGAGCTCTGGAAGCCGGAGTATCTCAAGACCATCAGCGCGTTCTACAACACCGCCGGAGGAAGATTCATCGTTGGTCGTCGTGATGACGGCACATTCGTCGGTATCCGGG
>CAVDQR010000037.1:3455-10782 GCA_963611065.1 Bacteroides ovatus | reverse complement strand
CCCTTCAGAGACAGGCATACTTTCAGCATGCAGGCCACAGGGGTCGGAGGCCATCCGGAGATGGTCATTGGCGAGGATTCCGTCAGGAAGGGTCTGTTGTCGTCATCGTTCGTGTTCGGAGCCAACGCCTCCGGGAAGTCCCATCTCGTGAAATCGCTGATGGCTCTGAAGGATCTGATGCTCGACATCAACGAGCCTGGATCCGGAAACAGATGCTACGAACCCTTCGGGAGGTCCGAGGAATCCGTCGAGTCGCCCACGGAGTTGAAAATCCGTCTCCTGATCGACGGTGTGCTCCACGACTACTCCGTCTCGTACGACAGGGATTCGATACGTGGTGAATCCCTCTACGTGTATCCGAATGGCCGTCGCGCCTGCGTATTCGACAGGACCGGCCCGGAGGAGTTCAGGAAGTCGAAGAGGAGCATCGAGAAACTGACATCCCCAGGTTCGCCGTATCTCGTTGCGGCCTCCCAGGTCAACGACGGCGTTTGCATCGCCGTCCGTCGGGCCATCCTCGACATCATCACCGTCTCCGGATCCAACGACCTCCTTGCTAGGTCTTCCTGCAGGGCCGCTTCCGAAGATGCGGGCATCAAGGAGGGGATGATACGCGGTCTGAGGCTTGTCGGACTCGACATCTCCGATATAATCTATGAAGAAAGGGAAGATGAGAAGGGTGGACCCGCCATCCTGTTCGAACACGACGCCGGGAACGGCACGTTCGTGACATCCCTCGACGAGGAATCCGCCGGCACCAGGTGTCTGGTGGGTCTCATGGCTCCACTGTTCGAAGCGTTGAGCGGAGGGAAGACCATCGCGGTGGATGAATTCGGCTCCAATTAGCATCCTCTGATAGTGGACTGGATCGTGAGGCAGTTCACCGAGGGGATGAATCCTCGCGGTTCCCAGCTCATCGCCGTCACCCATCGCACTGATCTTCTGGACCTGGACAGGCTGAGGAAGGATCAGATATGGTTCGTGGAGAAGGACCGCGACGACGGCTCGTCGGAGCTGTTCACCCTCTACGACTTCAACGGGATCAGGAAGAATGCGGACATCGGGAAGGCGTACCTGTTCGGGAGGTACGGGGCGGTGCCGGATGTCGTTCCCCGCGAATTGGTTCCTTTCGGGAACGGGCCTCTATGAATTCCTCTATGTCCAGGACGGAATTATCCAGGGACTGCCACTGCATGGCCGGGAGTTCCAGGAATCTGAATACGCCGTATTTCTCGAAGAGATCGACGGTCTCGGGCGCCGTCAGACCGTGTTTTTGACGAAACTCCTCGATGCAGTAGACCTTGAATTTCAGGGTACTCCATTCGCTCATGGTTCCTCCGGCCAGACGAGATGTCCGTCGAGTTCGTCATCGTACAGTTCAGCGAGGGCTTTTGAGCTGAAATGCCATACCTTGGTCTTCTCGATGCTGAGACGATCGTACACAGTGGAATTCATGAAATTACGGATGGCTTCTTCTTCAGTCCATCCTTTGCTCTTCATGACGCTATCTATCACGTCTGATGTTAGGGTTCTTTTGATGTATTCGAACATATTCGGCTCAGTCGTCATTCCACTTCCCTGTACCCGATGTAGGTAAGTTGTTCCAGTGATTTATTGGTACGGAACAGGACTTGGCCGTCGAATTTTGTTGTTTTTAATTCCACGATGGCCTGCTCCTTGGTTATCACACCATCATAATAACGGAAGAGTGTCTGGACGACCCCATCATCGGCAACTGGTCCGATGATAATGTCATAGTCATGTTCAATCTCGTCATACCTGTTCGAATAGACGAAATCGAACCATTCCTCAGAGGGGCCGTCGAATCTGAGGGTCTTCAATTCAGAACTTGTTTCATAGTCGTAAATGGATATGAAAGCGTGTTCGGAATCACGGCGATCTTTGATTTTCACTGCCCATTCTCCAGCTTGCTTTTCCGATTCTGTGGTGTAGAATCCTCTACCGAAATCCATGCGGCGGTTGGGTTCCAGGATTCTGGGATGCATCACAATTTGATCGCTACCGTGATAGACCCGCATATCCATGGGATATCATGCATGAATATCAATCTTGTCTTTCAAGGTTAATGTTAATGCGGTACGGTTATTTGCAATGGAAATGGAAGATGGTAAAGGACCAGTTATTTGTATCCTAATCCAATCGCTCCCTCCGATGTCCATCAGGGTGGCGGAACCCGCCGACGTGCCCGCGATGCTGGCGATATACGCACAGTACATCGGGACCACGATAACCTTCGAGACCGAGGTCCCCACTGAGGAGGACTTCCGCGGAAGGCTCGACGGCATCCTGGAGGAGCATCCGTGGATCGTCTGGGAGGAGGACGGCAGGGTCTGCGCCTACGCCTACGCTCACAGGCTGAAGGACCGCGCCGCCTACGATTGGAGCACGGAGCTGTCCGTGTACGTCGATCCCGATTGCCGCGGGTCCGGCATCGGACGCAGGCTGTACGAAGCTCTGATCGACATCCTGAGGATGCAGGGCGTCGTCCGCGTCTTCGCGTGCGTCACCGTCCCCAACGGACCGAGCGAATCCTTCCATCGGGCGATGGGATTCAGAACGGTCGGCAGATTCGAGAAGGCCGGATTCAAGTCGGGCGGATGGCACGACGTCGAATGGTTCGAGATGGAGATCCGGGAATGCGACGGGTCACCCTGTGAGATGATTCTCCTGCCGGATATGGACAGATCAGAAGTAGAATCGGTGCTGGAGCGTTTCCGATCGCTTGTAGATCCTGCCGTCGGCCATGTCGTACCAGCGGTCGGATTCCTGGATGTCGACATCCACCCCGTCACCGACGCGGTACATGTTCCCCAGCAGGATCTGCGCGCCCTTGTGCTGGTTCCTCGCCGCCTTCCCCAGCCATTCCACCGCTTTGTCGATGTCCTTGGGCACTCCGGCGCCGGCCTTGTAGAACTGTCCGAGGATGAACTGCGCCTCGGGATTCCCGGCATCCGCCGACTTGGCCATCCACGATGCGGATGTCTTCAGGTCCCTCGGGCGGTCCTTGCCGGTGAAGTTCAGCAGACCGAGCTCGTAGGTGGCCCTGGCATCGCGGTCCGCCACGGATTCGAAGAATTCCTCCGCCTTGGAGACGTCCTTCGGGGTGCCGAGACCCATCAGGTGCATCTTGCCCAGGAAGTAGCCGGCGTTCATGAATCCCATGTCGTACGCCTTCGTGAACCACGACAGCGCGGCGGGATAGTCCTTATCGATGCCCTGGCCCCTGGCGAACATGAGTCCGAGGCAGTAATGCGCCTCCGGATTGCCGGTCCGGGCCTCGCGTATGAACACGGAGTACGCCTCGACGTAGCCGCGGTCGTCCCTGTTGCGGATGACGAACTTGGCCCATTCGAACGGGTCGTCCCCCTTGTTCTTCGCGCTCATCGAGCGTCCGTAACGCCGTTGTGGTAGATAAAGACGGTTCCGAAACCCTCTCGAATCGACGGAGATCCGATCGCGACGCTCCCGCTCGCTCCGGACAGGGGTCTGAGCCGATCGCCTTGAGCAATCCCTCCATCATCGGGTCCCTGAGCAGTGGGATACCGTCCGCGGCGGCATGGAGGAACAGCATGGCATCGCCCGATGTTCCGTGTCCGCAGGAGCAGATCCACCTCATGTTGCGGATGTACGCGAGGGAATCCTCGCTGAATCTGCCGCTGTGGTACCGTTCGAGGTACAGGCAGCCGCTGTAGATGTCGGAGAAGTTCGAGCTCAGGCGCTTGCAGACGGTGTGCTCCAGGCCATGGGCGAACACGTCCGTTCCGGATTCGACGATGGGCCTGACGGTCCGCTCTATGTCGTCGAACGCTTCCGTCAGGGATCTGCAGACATCCCGTAGCATCCGCTCGTCCCCCGATGCGTCCGATGTGCATCCGTCGAACAGGGGGATGTCGTGCTCCCTGGCGAAGGCCAGGTTCTGGTCGTTGTCCTGTATCGCGAACGGGACGACCGCGCCTCCGAACCTCCTCCTGATCTCCATGCGGAACTCCGGATTCCGTTCACTCATGGATCCGTTGGACACAGGGTACTTCAGGAACACCCACTCCGGCCTGTCGGTCCCGATGTCCTGCATGAAGTCGTAGGAGACGTACGCCTCCGGGAGGCCGTACGTTTCGGCGATCGGACGCAGGTCTTCCATCAGCTCGGCGGCTGTCCTTCTCAGCTTGAACGGATCGCAGGATACCATGTGATGCAACCCCCGGGATGGATGCACCCTCCCATAGATAATGGTCTTCACAGTTCGTATGATTGATTCGGAGCATCGGAGGTGTCGCGTCGGCGGAACTTCTGTCCGAAACCGCACGGATGAAAAACAGACGAGTACCTTTTTGGTACTTAATGATGCCTGGGAGTACCCTGTCGGGGCCGTTCCGACCGCGAATTTCGTTAAATAGTCGGTCACCGAGTCGGGGCCGTGACAGACACCGGATACACCAAGGATGTCATGGACCGCCTCTGGAGGCACAGATGGGCGGTCTTCCTCACGCTCACGATCGCCTATTTCTTCGTCTACTTCCACCGGCTGTCCGTCAGCATCGTCGGTTCCGACATCGTGGAGGAGGTCGGGGGGACCATCGGCACCCTGAGCAGCGCCTACTTCTGGACATACACCGCCATGCAGATCCCGTGCGGTCTCCTGACCGACCGCTTCGGTCCCCGCGCCGCATGCTCCACGTTCCTGGTGATCGCATCCATAGGATCGCTGATCACCTTCGCCGGCAACGAGTTCTGGATGATGGTCCTCGGGAAGATGCTGATCGCCGCCGGTATGGCCGTGGTCTACGTCCCGCTGATGAAGCTGATCTCCGTCTGGTTCCCCAAGAAGGATTTCGCCGTTCTGAGCGGTGTGGTCATCGCCGTAGGGAACGTCGGTGCGATAGCGGCGAGCGGACCGCTGAGCCTCCTCGCCGACGCCGTCGGATGGAGGGACGTGTTCCTCATCCTCGGAATCATCACCCTGCTGCTCGCGATGGTCTGCGTCATCGTGATAAGGGACCACCCGTCCCAGAGGGGATTGCCGTCCACCGAGGACGTGGAGAGGTCCATGGGAGGGAAGGTCGAGGAATCATCGTCGGCCAAGATCCCGGTGCTCCGCGGGCTCCGCATCGTATGGTCCGGAGGGAGGAGGTTCTGGCCCTGCGCTTTGGCCTACTTCCTGGTATACGGGTCCATCATGGTCTTCCAGGGCACCTGGGCTGTCAAGTACTTCAATTCGGTCTACGACTTCGCATTCTCCGCGGCGTGGATGGTCACCGCGCTGGGTATCGGGAAGATCCTGAGCACCGTGGCCATCGGAGCGATGACCACCCGCGGGATCATCAGGTCGAAGAAGAAGGCCATGTTCCTGGGGACTTCGGCGTTCGCCGCCATCTGGGCGGTCATATTCTTCCTGGCCGGGGATGTGGACAGCTACTGGTTCTGGTTCGTCGTCAGTTTCCTGTTCGGGTTCTTCGGCGGGTTCATGACCCTGACCTTCGCGTCCATCAAGGAATGGTATCCCATCGCCATAGCCGGGACCGCTGTCTCCGCCGCGAACATCTTCCTTTTCCTGGGTGCCAGCGTCGGAACGACGGTGTCGGGATGGATCATCGGCAGGACGTACTCGCTGGAGAACTTCAGCGCCGTCTGGGGCCTGATGCTCGTTTTCGCCGTCCTCGCGGTGATACTCCTGGCATTGTTCAGGGAGAGGGGACCCGAGGACCCGCTGTTCGGGGTCGAGATGGTCTCCGAGGCCGCCAAGGAGCGGTGAGAAACAGGGGGATATTTCCCCCTTTCCTTCTGGGAAATTTGTTAAATACCATCCGCGGGTTCCGCGACAGGTCGCCAAGGGGCGACAGGATGACATCATGTCTGAGAGCAACGACCGCTATCAACTGAACAAAGAACTGGCCCAGATGCTGAAGGGCGGTGTGATCATGGATGTGACCACCCCCGAGCAGGCGAGGATCGCCGAGGATGCCGGGGCATGCGCGGTCATGGCCCTCGAGAGGATCCCGGCGGACATCCGCGCCGCCGGCGGAGTATCGAGGATGTCCGACCCCAAGATGATCAAGGGGATCCAGGACGCCGTCTCCATCCCCGTGATGGCAAAGTGCAGGATCGGACACTTCGTGGAGGCCCAGATCCTGGAGGCCATCGAGATCGACTACATCGACGAGAGCGAGGTCCTTTCCCCTGCGGACGATGTGCACCACATCGACAAGAAGGCGTTCAAGGTCCCGTTCGTCTGCGGTGCCAGGGACCTCGGCGAGGCGCTCAGGCGCATCGGAGAGGGAGCCTCGATGATCAGGACCAAGGGCGAGCCGGGCACCGGCGACGTGGTCCAGGCCGTCTCCCACATGAGGGCCATGAACAGGCAGATCGCCGAGCTGAAGGCCATCAAGGACGACGAGGTCTACGAGTACGCCAAGAGGATCCAGGTCCCCGTGGACCTGGCCTTCTATGTGCATGAGAACGGGAGGCTCCCGGTGGTCAACTTCGCCGCCGGAGGGGTCGCCACGCCTGCGGATGCCGCGCTGATGATGCAGCTCGGCGCCGAGGGAGTGTTCGTCGGATCCGGCATCTTCAAGTCCGGCAACCCCGAGAAGAGGGCCGCCGCCATCGTCAGGGCAGTCACGGACTACAACGACCCGAAGGTCCTGGCCGAGGTCTCCGAGGATCTCGGAGAAGCGATGGTCGGCATCAACAAGGACGAGATCGACAAGCTCGAGAACATCCGCATGGCGGAGCGCGGACAATGAGCCGCGTGGGCGTCCTGGCCGTCCAGGGGGCTTTCGCGGAGCACGAGGCCGTGCTCTCCCGTCTGGGGGCGGACTGGTTCGAGATCCGCAAGGCCGCCGATCTGGACAGGGGCTTGGACGCCCTCATCATCCCCGGAGGGGAGAGCACCGTCATGGGGAAGCTCGTGCGCGACCTCGGGATGTTCGACCGCCTCCGCGGGATGATCTCCGACGGGATGCCCGTGCTGGGCACCTGTGCTGGGATGATAATGCTGGCACAGGAGGTGGAGGGAGGGGAGACCCACCTCGCCACCATGCCCATCTCCGTGAAGCGCAACGCCTACGGGAGGCAGCTCGGCAGCTTCTCCGCCAGGGCCGACTTCGCCGGTCTGGGGGAGATCCCGCTGGAGTTCATCAGGGCCCCCGCGGTGTCCTCCATCGGGGAGGGCGCGGAAGCGCTGTGCTCCCTCGATGGGGTTCCCGTGGCCGTCAGGAGCGGCAACCAGGTGGCCGTCGCGTTCCACCCGGAGCTCACAGGGGACGACACGGTCCACTCGTACTTCCTCGGTCTCGTCCGAAGGGGTACG
>CAVDQR010000037.1:0-3445 GCA_963611065.1 Bacteroides ovatus | reverse complement strand
CAACTCCGTCCTTCCGCCGGCGCTGATGGTCGCGTACATGGCCGAGGTCCTGTATCCCGACATGGTCGGCGACGGGTACGGCGACACGATGAACCAGAAGTTCATCGACAAGTACTTCCCGGACTTCGCCAAGAGCTTCAAGGCGTCCGACTACACCTTCGTCATAACCTATGACATGGTGAAGGACAGGCTCTGACCGAAAACGGGGTGCCGGACCGCGGTCGGCGGTCCCGGCGCCCCACCTTCCGTCCCGGATCCCGGCATCGCCTCCGGTCACCATGCACAGTCTGGGTCTGAATCCTATTTCCGTGTTCTTTTTAAGTCACGCGCGTATGGGGTCGCCATGGAGCCGAACGGAAACGAGTGGCGTTTCGAACCCTCGCGCAGGTACATGGACTGCGCCTCCCCAGAATTCGATCCCAGCAGGGCATGTTCCCTGGCGGAGAAGGCGGCTGCCGAGGGGGATGCGGACGCCCGCTACATCCACGGCCTGTTCCTGTACCTGGGGGAGGGCGGAGCGATATCCGACCGTTCCACCGCATCGGAGCTGTTCTCCCTTGCAGCGGCCCAGGGCCACCAATCGGCGTCGATCGTCTCCGAGGAGATCAAGCGCAACGCCGGGGATGTGCAGGAGAAGCTGATGAGGCTCAGGCTCCGCGGGGAGGAGCGCGACACCTCCGCATGCTCCAGATTGTTCGAATTGTACGACAACGGCTCTGAATGCGTCAGGAAGAGCCATTCCGAGGCCGTCAGGTTCTACACCGTGTGCGCCGAGAACGGCGACGTGGTCGCCCAGCGCATCGTAGGGTTCATGCACCTCAAGGGCAAGGGGATACCGAAGAACTCCGATCTCGCCCTGAAATGGCTGAGGGCCGCCGCGGACGGCGGGGACGCCAACGCCATGTACCGCATGGGGCAGATCTACGACGAGGGGCTGGCGGACGTCAAGCCCGACATCAAGACAGCAGTCCACTGGTACGAGAAGGCGGCGGAGGCCGGCGACATGGACGCTCAGTTCGCTCTCGGATGTCTCTATTCCACTCCTAAGACACGTTGGTCCAGCGACAAGAAGGCGGCCGAGATGTTCGAGAAGGCCGCCGAACAGGGCCACGAAGAGGCCCAGTACCAGATTGGCATGATGCTCGCCTACGGGCAGGGCATATCCAGGGATCCGTCCCGCGCCCGCTATTGGCTGGAGAAATCGTGCGAGAGCGGTTACCAGCAGGCCATGGTGGACTTCGCCAACATGTGCTTCGAGGGGAAGCTGCTCCCTCAGGATTACGAGAAGGCGGCCAAATGGTTCACCGTCGCCGCGAACCAATGCAACGGATACGCGCAGTACGCCCTGGGATGCATGTACGGCTCCGGGTACTACTACGAGCGCGACGACGAGATGTCGTTCAAATGGTTCAAGGACGCCGCCGAGATGAGCGAGGTCAACTCCCAGTACTGCCTCGGATGCATGTACTACGAGGGCAGGGGATGCGAGAAGGACCCCAAGAAGGCGGTCGTCTGGTTCGACCAGGCCGCAGACCAGGGGCACCCCGGCGCGAAATCGTTCCTGGGGATGCTGAAGATCACGGGGGTCGGCACCGACAAGGACGTCGAGGGCGGCATGGCGCTGCTCAACGAGACGGCGGATGCCGGCTATTTCGAGGCCCAGTACTACCTGGGCAAGCTCTACTACGAAGGGGAGTACGTCCCGAGGAACATCCCCCGGGCGAAACGCTTCCTCGCCGCAGCCGCGCGTCAGGGCGATCCCGACGCGGCCGCGCTGCTCGATAAGATAAAAACGGAGAAGGCCAGATGAAGAAGACCCTGGTGACCGATGCCGACGCCGGCAACCCGTACGCATGCCTCGCCCTGGCATACTTCATGCAGACCGGCAAGGAGCTGGACATCGACATCCCCCAGGCGGTCCGCTGGTACGAGCGCGCCGCCGACCTGGGATGCGCCAGGGCGCATTGGGAACTCACCCGGATCTACACCGAGGGGCTGTTCGTCCCGCCGGATTCCGACGTCGCTCTGGCGCACATGATGCGCTCGGCCGAACTGGGGAATGCGGATGCGCAGATGGCACTGGCCAACGAGTATCTCCAGGGCGACAGGGTTCCGTTCGATGCCTCGGAGGCGTTCGGATGGTTCCTCAAGGCCGCGGAGCAGGGCATCTCCCTCGCCAAGTTCGATGTGGGCTACATGTACGCCCACGGGATCGGCGTCAGGCGCTCGGACACCGAAGCGGAGATGTGGTTCTCGTCCGCCGCCCTCACCGGTCATGCGGACATGTTCATGGACATCGGCCTGAGCTACGAGTACGGTCTGAACGGCATCAACCACAACGAGGTCGAAGCGGCCAGGTGGTACAAGTACGGTGTGGACATGGGGCACGAGAAGTGCATCCTGTGCTGGAATTCCGTCATGAAGAGCCTCGGAGGGGCCGTCAGGGAGCCCATCGCCGACAGGATGGACAGGCTGGGATCCACCGACTCCCAGCGCGAGATGGACGAGAGGGCCGGGGCCATGGAGACCGCCGATGAGCTGTTCGACGAGGGGGACATCGAAGGCGCCTACGAATCCTACGTCCATGCAGCCAAACTGGGAAGTCCCGAGGCCATGTTCGCCCAGGCCATGATGCGCCATCAGGGGATCGGGGTCCAGAGGGACGACAGGGATGCGATAAGGCTGCTGTCGAGGGCCGCCGACGCCGGATCCGAGGACGCGCAGTTCTATCTCGCCCGCACCTACGAGTCCAGCAGGTTCCCCACCGACGATTCGCAGATCGTCAAGCTGTATTCGGATGCCGCGTACAACGGCTTCCTGGCGGCGTACTACTACCTTTCCAAATACGTGGACCATCCGGAGATCTACGCCCGCAGGACGCACACGAGGCGGTGACATGTCTTTCGAATCCGTTCTGAAGGCCGCGCAGGACGGGGATCCCGACGCGCAGGTCGCGATGGGCTACCTGTTCTTCAAGGGCGATGGGGTCGGTCAGGACCGCAGGGAGGCCGCCAGATGGTTCGGCCTCGCCTCCGATCAGGGGAATGCGGAGGCCATGTGCAACCTGGCGTACATCAAAGCCCACGGCTACGGCGTGAAGGGCGACATCCCGGGCGCCATGGAGCTCTATCTCAAATCGGCCGAGCTGGGCTATCCGCAGGCGATGTTCAACCTCGGTTTCATGTACTCCGACGTGGAGGGCGTGGAGCAGGATTGGGAGAAAGCGGCGTATTGGTACAGGAAGGCTGCGGAGGCCGGGAGCACCGTCGCCCTGTACCGTCTCGGGGTCATTCTATTGGAGGGACGCGGATGCGATCCCGACCCCGTCCAGGCGAAGGAATGCTTCGAACGTTCCTTCGAGGCGGGATTCCCCAAGGCCGGCGTCAGGCTGGCCTCGATGATGATCCAATCCGGCGGCAGTCCGGATAAAGCGGCGAAGCTGCTG
>CAVDQR010000036.1:0-10878 GCA_963611065.1 Bacteroides ovatus | reverse complement strand
CCATAGGATTGCTCTATGGATCACAGGATTTTGGGTCGAACTCCTGTTGTAGATTATCACGGAACCGTATTTCCCGAAGGAGGAATGACCGGTCTGGGATCCGAGGACGTAGCTCTGGATATCTGCTTTGGATTTGTCCTGCACGATGACGATGTCCCCGGTGTCGATCGCACCTATCTCGGAACGTTCGTTGTCGTGCTGCATGCTCTCCGATACGACGGAGCTGAAAGGAAGAGAGAATCCGGTATGCACGATGAGCGCGCAGTATCCGCCGATGATGACGAGGGCGAATACGCCGACGACCGCAATGAAGTTCCGGGTCTCTTTCTCCACGGCGCCCGATTACAATCATTAGAATATAATCTCTTTTGAATGAAGTCAGGTATGTCCGAAACAAGACGCATCCATCCTCTTTCTTTATCTATCTTGTATACAGATGCGCCCCACATGGAAAGACCCAGCAATGACGAGTACTTCATGGAGATGGCGCGTCTGGTATCGACCAGGTCCACATGTCTCAGGAGGAAGGTCGGAGCCGTCATCGTCAAGGAGAAGAGGGTCCTTTCCACCGGATACAACGGTTCCCCAAAAGGCACCCGCCACTGCGAGGAGCTGGGTTGCATCAGGGTCCAGTTGAACGTCCCTTCCGGCACCAGGCACGAGCTCTGCCGCGGCGTCCATGCCGAACAGAACGCCGTCGCTCAGGCCGCCTACTTCGGAGTGAGCGTCAAGGGTGCGACAATATACACCACGACGTTCCCCTGTTCCATGTGCGCCAAGATCCTCATCAACGCGGGGATCAAGGAGATCGTCTACGACGAGGGTTACATCGACGACCTGTCCCACGATCTCCTGAAGGAGACGGACATCGAGATAAGGGAGTTCCATCCATCCAACTGATTCCAGTCAGTAACATCGGAATGGATGGGTCTCCGGCCCTTTTTCCGCCTTCTATTATAGGTTAGCATTAAGTAGGTCCACTAGATACAAACCGCAGGGTCGGGGAGTGTTGAATTTGAGCCGAACTGACATACTTTCGGAAATTAAGAAAGCGGAGGCGGACGCCGACGCCAAGGTCGCTCAGGCCGAGGCCGACAAGAAATCCGCCGTCGCCGAATCTCGCAGAAACTCTGTGAAGAAGATTCAGGACGCTGAGGCTCAGATGCGCAGCTCTTACGAGTCCGCCATCGCCAAGGAGAAAGACGACCTCAAGGTGAAGCGCGAATCCATGCTTGCCGAAGGCAAGAAGGAGGCCGATTCCATCGAGAGGTCCTCTGAGGCGAAAATGCAGGAAGTCAAAGATTTTCTCAATAAAGAATTCGAGAGGACCCTAAATGTCACTTCCTGAGTCGATGAGTAGGATTGTGATCGTGGGTGCCAAATCCCACATCGACGAGGTCATCGAGGCCATGTACGATGTGAAGGCCATCCACCTGATCGATCATACCGTCGGCGCGGACGAAGGTTTCGCACTCGGAACACCCCGTCCGTACTCGCCCAAGGCATCCGAGAGGCTGCTGAAGGTGCGTGCGATGGAGAAAGGGCTCGGTATCACCCACAAGATGAAGACCGAGGCCATTTCCGAGGACGAGATCAAGAGCCAGATTTCATCTGACAGCGTCGAGATTGTCGAGGCCGAGCTTACCGCCGTCTTCGACAAGAGGAATGATCTCAATCAGAGAATCACCGAGTTAAACGCTACGAAGAAGAATCTTGAGCTTCTTTCCGACATACCGGTCGACCTTGAGATGTACTCCGGATACAGGAGCATCTTCTCGGCGGTCGGAACCGTTGCAGAGGACCCCACGTCCCAGCTTTCCGGCATGGACTGCGAGGTCTTCACCTCCTTCGACAAGAAGAAGGGCAACGTCGTGGCCGTGTTCGCCAAGACGGCGGACAAGGACAAAGTCCTGTCCGTCCTCTCCGAGTACGGCTTCTCAGAGATTTCCGTGCCCGAAGGCACCGGATCCGCGTCCGCGGCCCTCACCAGGACCGACCGCGAGATCGAGGCCGCAGGCGCAGATCTCGAGAATGTCACGAAAGAGCTGGAGAATCTGCTTGACAAACACAAGGACTTCCTCAGCGCTTCCGATGAAGAGCTTTCCATAGAGATCCAGAAGGGGGAGATCCCCGTCAGGATCGCGAACAGCGAGTACACCTTCGTCATCGACGCATGGGTTCCCGCGGCACAGGCCGATTCCGTCAAGGCGGACATCGAGTCCAAGGTCGAGGGCGTCTACGTCGAGGTGCAGGAGACCCGCGGAAGGAAGCTCGAGGAATCGGAGAAGGCTGAGCCGAGGTTCAAAGACGCTCCGACCAAATTCAATAATGGAGCAGTCGTGAAGGAATTCGAGTATCCGACCAAACTCGTGTCGGTGCCCAAGTATCAGGAGATTGACCCTTCCATCCTGATCGCTATCTTCCTTCCGATGTTCTTCGGATTGATGGTCGGAGACGTGGGATATGCTATCCCGTTCATAATCCTGGGAGCGTACGGCCTCAAGGTCACGCATCACAAGGATTGGCGTGCGATCGCCACTGTACTGTTCTTCGGAGGCATTTGGGCATTCATCTTCGGATTCTTCTTCTTCGGAGAATGCCTTGGTATGCACTTCGTGGGAGAGGGACATATCGAAGGTGTAGAATGGACATGGGAGAGGATCTTCACCGAGCTGTTCGGTATCGAGAACTTCGACCTGGCATCCGTATTCACGTTCCTGCCTTTCGACGTCGGAGTCGGAAAGCTGCACGAGGTCGGATTCCTTCTCAAGCTGTCCGTGTACATCGGTATCGTTCACCTGATGATCGGATACCTGTGCGCACTGTACAACAAGTCCATCCAGCACGACTTCAAGCACGGGTTCATGGAGAAGGGAGGATGGATCTTCGGATTCCTCGGTCTCGTTCTCGTGTGCTACGGACTCGCGATGTTCCTGATCTACGGTGATGATTTCACAATCAACGATGTTCTTCCGTTCATCGCGATCGGAGTGGTCTTCATCATCATCGAAGTGGCCATGAACATCAAACACGAGGGTATACAGGCCGTTCTCGAACTGCCCGGTATCATCGGTAACATCCTTTCATATACCCGTCTCGCCGCGATCGGTATGTCCAAGGCCGGAATGGCTCTGGCATTCAACTACATCGCGATCGAGATGATCGGAATCGGACTGGGAGGAGTGGCCGGAATCATCGTCGGTCTCATCCTGTTCGTGTTCCTGCACCTGATGGTCTGGACCCTCGCCATCCTTTCGGCGGGTCTGCACGGACTCAGGTTGCAGTTCGTGGAGCTTATGGCTAAGTTCTTCGAGGGCGGCGGTGTCGAGTACGCTCCGCTCAAGATCAAACGCGTGAAAACCGTTTCCTCCAAAGAGAAAGCAATCAAAGAGGTATGAAAATGGCAGTAGAAATCGGAACTGGACTCATCGCTATCGGAGCTGGACTCGCAGTCGGACTCACCGGTCTCGGAGCCGGAATGGCCGAGAAAGATGTCGGAGCAGCAGCCGTCGGAGCTATCACCGAGGATCAGTCTCTCTTCGGAAAGGCAATGATCTTCATGGTTCTCCCCGAGACCATCGTCATCTTCGGACTGGTCGTCGCTATCCTCGGAATCTTCGTCATGAACAGCAACTGATTGCGCCAGAGGAATCCTCATGGCACTATCGAATGTAACTCAGGAGATCCTCGCGGATGCCGACGCGAAGGCGGCGGCCATCAGGGCCGAGGCCGACGCGGAGATCGCGAAGATCAACGCCGATGCGGATGCAAGGATCTCCGAGTTGAAAGACAAAGAGGACAAGAGGCTCAAAGAAGCAATTGAGTCCCTCAAGCGCCAGGAGCTGTCCAGCGCCGAGCTCGAGAGCAAGAAGATCGTGCTCGCGAAGAAGAAGGACCTCCTCACGGAGGCCTTCGACGGGATGCTCGCCCAGCTGGAGAACGCCTCCGGCGAGGAGAAGCTGAAGCACTACAAGGCCATGGTCGCGGCCGCCTCGGGCATCATCGACAAGCCCAAGGCGCTCATGTCCGAGAACGACGATTTCACCGCCGAGCAGCTCGGCGTGACCGCCGTCGTCAAGGACCCGAGGATCGCCGCCGGACTCATCCTCCAGAGCGAGGACGGATCCGTCGAGATCGACATGCAGTACTCCACGCTTCTTCAGTCCATCTGGGACCGCGAGATCAAGGCAGTCTCCGACATCCTGTTCGGGTGAGACCTATGTTCAACCGCAGCGGAAGAGCAGGAAACTATGCGTACACCGTGTCCAGGGTGAAGGCCAAGAAGGCCCTTCTCCTCAAGGACGAGGACTACAACAAGATGCTGCAGATGAGCATCCCCGAGATATCCCGCTACATCAGCGAGTCCGGCTATCAGAAAGAGATGGCCGACCTCGCCGGGCACCTCGAGGGGATCGACCTCGTCGAGCACGCGACCTACGCCAACATGGCGAAGGTCTTCAGCAGCATCCTGGGAGCCTCTCAGGGTGAACTCAACACGATGGTCGCCGCATATCTCGAGAAGTGGGATATCTGGAACCTGAAGGTTATCCTCCGCGGGAAGTCATACGGTCTCGGCGTGGAGGAGGTCAAAGAGGACCTCGTCCCCGCAGGCAGCCTCAAATCCGAGTCTCTTGAGAAGCTTATCGCCCTCGACAACGTGGACGATATCATCGCCAATTACTGCAAGATGGAGCATGTGACGATCCCCCAGGACGTCCTGTCGACGTACAAGGCCAACGGGAACCTGGGAGAGATCGAGGACTACCTGGACAAATACCACTACGTGAGGCTCCTGAAGAGCATAGATCCCTCTTCCAGGCCCACCAGGATGTTCCAGGACTACGTCAGGACGGAGATCGACGTCAGGAACCTCGAGACGATCCTCAAGCTGAAGGCAGAGGGCATCTACGGGGAGGACGTCATGAAGTACATCATCCCCGGCGGAAGGCAGATCGACCACAGGTACGCCACTCAGCTGGCCAATGCCGAGACCATCGCCGCCGCCGCGTCCGACCTGTCCCAGCTCGACTTCTACGACACCATCAAGGAGCTCGTGGAGTCCGAGAGCGTAAGCATCAGGGACGTCGTGACCGAGATGAAGAAGTACGAGATCGCCGCCGCGAAGAAGTTCTCGCACATGTACCCCCTGTCGGTGGTCCCCATCCTCGACTACATGATCCACAAGGAGATCGAGGTCGGGAACATCAGGACCATCTCCAGAGGGGTCGAGAGCGGATTGGACACTGAGACGATCAAAGGGCTTCTGGTGATCTGATGGAAATCGCAGTGATCGGCAGCGACGAGTTCGTGCTCGGCTTCAGATTGGCCGGCATCAGGCGCGTCTTCGTGGCTGACAAAGACAACTACCAGGAAAAAATGCTGGAGGCGATGTCCCAGCCCAACATAGGTATCCTCGCGGTGGACGCGAAGGACCTGGACAATCTCTCTTTTACCGTGAGGCACAAGGTCATGGATTCGATCCAGCCCGTCGTCGTGCCCGTCGGTGGCGACCAGAGCGATCTGCGCGAGAAGGTCAAGAGGGCGATTGGAGTTGACTTATACAAATCAGAGGATGAATAAATGAGCACTGAAGGTGTAATCTACAGGGTCGCCGGACCCGTGGTGACTGCCACCGGTATCTCCCCCAAGATGTACGATGTCGTGCACGTCGGGAACGAGCAGCTGATGGGAGAGGTCATCAAGATCATCGGCGACTACTCCATCATCCAGGTTTACGAGGACACGTCCGGTATCAAACCCGGCGAGCCCGTCACGAACACGGGTAAACCCCTGTCCGTCGAGCTCGGCCCCGGACTTCTGACCTCCGTCTACGACGGAATCCAGAGGCCCCTGCCCGTCCTCAGGGACAAGATGGGCGACTTCATCTACCGTGGAGTCTCCGCACCTGGACTGGACCATGAGAAGAAATGGGACTTCGTTCCCACCGTGAGCGCGGGCGACGAGGTCTCCGCCGGACAGGTACTCGGTACCGTCCAGGAAGGCCCCATGGTCCACAAGATCATGGTCCCCATCGACATCAAGAAGGGGAAGGTCGACTCCGTCAAGAGCGGATCCTTCACCGTCGACGAGACCATCGCCGTCATCGACGGCAAGGACGTCTGCATGGTCCAGTACTGGCCCGTCCGTGTACCCAGGCCCGTCGCCGAGAAGTACCAGCCCGACGTCCCCCTCGTGACCGGACTCAGGGTCCTGGACATGATGTTCCCCCTCGCGAAGGGAGGAGCGGCCGCCATCCCCGGTGCGTTCGGTACCGGGAAGACCGTCACCCAGCAGTCCCTCGCCAAGTACTCCGATGCCGAGATCGTCGTCTACATCGGATGCGGAGAGCGCGGGAACGAGATGACCGAGGTTCTGACCGAGTTCCCCGAACTGGTGGACCCCAGGACCGGCGAGTCCCTGATGAAGAGGACCGTCCTGATCGCCAACACGTCCAACATGCCTGTGGCGGCCCGTGAGGCGTCCGTCTACACCGGTATGACCATCGCGGAGTACTTCCGCGACATGGGATACAACGTGTCCCTGATGGCCGACTCCACCTCCAGGTGGGCCGAGGCCATGCGTGAGATCTCCTCCAGGCTCGAAGAGATGCCCGGAGAAGAGGGATACCCCGCCTACCTGGCAGGACGTCTCTCGGAGTTCTACGAGCGCGCATGCCGCGCCAGGACCCTGTGCGGCGAGGACGGATCCATCTCCGTCATCGGAGCCGTCTCCCCTCCCGGAGGAGACCTGTCCGAACCCGTCACGCAGAACACCCTCCGTATCGTCCGTGTCTTCTGGGCGCTGGACACCAAGCTGAGGGAGAGGCGTCACTTCCCGACCATCAACTGGCTGACCTCGTACACCATGTACGACAAGCAGCTGGTCGACTGGTACAAGAAGAACGTCGCCGAGGACTTCCCCGCCCTGAGGGCGTGGGCCATGCAGGTCCTCCAGAAGGAGTCCGAGCTGCAGGAGGTCGTCCAGATGGTCGGTTCCGACTCTCTGCCCGACGAGCAGAAGATCACCCTCGAGGTCGCCAAGATGATCCGTGAGATCTTCCTCCAGCAGAACGCGTACCACCCCGTCGACTGCTACTGCCCCATCCAGAGGCAGCACGTCATGATGACGCTGATCAAGAAGTACTCCGACCTGGCCGACAAGGCGCTCGCCGCCGGCGTCCAGGTGGACAAGATCGCGTACCTCCCCGTCAGGACCAGGTTCAACCAGGCCAAGTACGAGGAGAACACCGATGCTGAGCTTCAGGCCGTCAGCGAGGACATGGACAAGCAGTTCGCCGAGCTCGGAGTGTGATTCCAATGGCAGACATTTCCAAAGAGTACAAGACGATCTCCCAGATCGCGGGTCCCCTCGTGTACGTCAAGAACACGGAGCCCGTCGGTTACTACGAGATGGTCAACATCAGGATGTCCGACGGCACCATGAGGAGGGGACAGGTCCTCGACTCGTCCAACGACCTCGTGGTCGTCCAGGTGTTCGAGGGAACCTCCGGTATCGACAAGGACGCATCCGTGCGCTTCCTCGGCGAGACCATGAAGATGCCCGTTTCGAAGGACATGCTGGGCAGGGTCCTCTCCGGAGCCGGAGAGCCCCTGGACGGCGGTGCCAAGATCGTGCCCGAGAAGGAGCTCGACATCATCGGAGCGGCCATCAACCCCTGGGCCAGAGACAGCCCTTCCGACTTCATCCAGACCGGTATCTCCACCATCGATGGAATGAACACCCTGGTCAGGGGTCAGAAGCTGCCTATCTTCTCCCAGTCCGGTCTCCCGCACAACGAGATCGCTCTTCAGATCGCCAGGCAGGCGAAGGTCCGCGGAGAGAACGAGGAGTTCGCCGTCGTGTTCATCGCCATGGGTATCACCAACGAAGAGAAGCAGATGTTCATGAAGGAGTTCGAGAGGACCGGCGCTCTGAAGAACGCCGTGGTCTTCCTGAACCTCGCCGACGACCCCGCCGTCGAGCGTACCCTCACCCCGCGTCTCGGTCTGACCACCGCGGAGTACATGGCGTTCGACCTGGGCATGCAGGTGCTGGTCATCATGACCGACATCACGAACTACTGCGAGGCGCTCCGTCAGATCGGAGCCGCCCGTGAGGAAGTGCCCGGAAGGCGCGGTTACCCCGGATACATGTACACCGACCTCGCACAGCTGTACGAGCGTGCCGGAAGGATCAAGGGCAAGAAGGGATCCATCACCCAGATCCCCATCCTCTCCATGCCCGGAGGGGACATCACCCACCCGATCCCCGACCTGTCCGGATACATCACCGAGGGACAGATCGTTCTGTCCATGGAGCTGCACAGGAACGGAATCTACCCGCCCGTCAACGTCTCGTCCTCTCTGTCGAGACTGATGGGAGGCGGAACCGGTAAGGGCAAGACCCGTGAGGACCACAAGGGAGTCTCGGATCAGCTCTACGCCTCCTACGCCGAGGGTAAGGACCTCCGCGGTCTCGTGGCCATCGTCGGAAAGGACTCGCTGTCCGCCAAGGACAGGAAGCTCCTGGACTTCGCCGACATCTTCGAGGACCGCATCGTCCGCCAGGGCGTCGACGAGGACCGTTCCATCGAGGAGACCCTGGACATCGCCTGGGAGATCTTCACCGAGCTCGACCTCGACCAGCTGACCAGGATCGACCGCAAGTACATCGAGAAGTACCTGCCGAAGAAGTGATCCGATGTCCGCACACGATGTCACCCCCAACCGTTCCGTCCTCCTGGACCTGAAGAGGAGGATCAAGCTGACCCAGGGAGGATACAAGATCCTCAAGATGAAGAGGGACGGCCTGATCATCGAGTTCTTCGAGGTCCTCGAGAAGGCCAGGAAGATGCGTGAAGGCGTCTCCTCCGACTACGAGTCGGCCATGGAGAAGATCACCATCGCCAGAGCGGTAGAGGGAGAGATCGCCGTGAAGAGCGCGGCGTACGCCTTGAAGGCAGATCCGCAGGTGAAGCTCGGAAGCAAGAGCATCATGGGAATGATGGTCCCCAAGGTGGAAGCGGAGCAGATCCACACCAAGATGACCGAGAAGGGCTACGGTGTGATCTCCACTTCCGCCTACATCGAGGAGGCCGCCGCGGCGTTCGAGAAGCTTCTCGACACGCTCGTGCGCGCCGCCGAGGTGGAGACCACCATGAAGAAGCTGCTCGATGAGATCGAGAAGACCAAGAGGCGTGTCAACGCCCTGGAGTTCAAGATCATCCCCGAGCTCAAGGAGTCGGAGAGGTTCGTCAAGTTCCGTCTCGAAGAGATGGACAGGGAGAACACCACCCGCCTCAAGCACCTGAAGAGCAAAGGGGCTGCGGAAGAGTGAAGTCCTTCGAGCAGCGCATGGAAGAGGTCCGCGAGGACCCGGTGAAGCTGAAGCGTCTCTTCACTTTCATATGGGTCGCGGCCTACTCGATGCTGGTGCTCGGCGGATTCATCATTGTCTGGGTCCTGGTGCAGAAGGTTCTGTTCCAGGCGTAAACTCTTTAAGAAATCCATTCAAGACCGGTCCTTCGGGACCGGTCGAACCCCTGCTCAGATAAACCTGAGCAACTAGTTTTCGACTTGTTCCCGCCTTTTATCCTTCCTGACATTATATGGTATTGCGCTGAAAGGCGCAGGAAGAAGACGATGGAAGTCAAAGCATACCTTGAGATCACGATGGTCATCCCGAACGCCAACCGCCCTGCCGCGGCAAAGGTCTATAACGATTACAGGCAGCCTTTCCTCGACACCATCCCCGGAGCGCTCACCAAGAACCTCCTGGTCCGCGACGAGGACGTCCAGGTCCTCCACGGGTTCGACAGCGTCGAGCACGCCAAGGCGTACCTGTCCAGCGAGATGTTCAAGAACGATGTCTTCACCGGACTGGCTCCTCTCTGGACCGCAGACCCCGACGTGAAGATCTACAGCCTCTGAGGCATCATGAGGGGGCTTTCCTCCCCCTCCCAAATCATTTCCTGACGAAATCGCAGGTCTGACATTGCGGAAGGGTGTTCATCTCGTCCGTGCGATGGAAGATGCTGGACCATTCGCATATCGATTGCAGTATCGGAACCACGGACCTGCCCTTGTCCGTCAGCGAGTACTCCACCTTCGGAGGTATGGTGTCGTACTGCTCGCGGTGGACCATCCCGTCCGCTATCAGCTCCTTGAGCGATGCGGAGAGCACGGTGTCCGTGAGGTTCACCAGCTCTTTCTTTATCTCTCCGTAACGGAGCACTCCCTTGGCGTTCAGGATGCAGATGATCCTCGGTTTCCATTTGCCGCCGAACGTGTCCATCCCGTATTCCAAGGGGCAGTGGATCTCCCTCTCCGAAAGCGATCTGTACGTCATGGCATCACTCGTGGAAGTTGTGCATCCTTATCTTGCCGTCGGACAGGTCCACCACAGGCATTATCCCCGGATCGGGGTTGAAGTTGTGCTGCTTCTGGTATTCCGTCTGCGACTGCCAGGTGGACGCGTTGATCATCCTGACCCCGTTGTAGATCTCCTGGCCGGCCCCGTGCACATGGCCGGAGACGAATATGTCCGGGATGTGCTCCATGACCAGGTAGTCCTTCTTCTCCGGCGCCAGGGCGTTCCTCTGGCCGTAGATGGGCGCAAGATGGCGTCTGACGCACATCTGCTTCATGACGCTCAGCGGATTGTCGTAGGTGAGGTTCTGGACCGATGCGATCCAGTCGTCCATGCTCTTCCCGTGGTAGGTCATGACCGTCCTCCCTTCGACGCTCAGGTAGATCGGGTTCCCGACCATCACGATGTTGGAGTCGAAGTTCTTGGTGAAGCGGGGGTTCAGCGCAGGCTGGGGCTCGGCGGGACGGACGGCGTCGTGGTTCCCGGGGTGGACGACCATCTTGATGTGGT
>CAVDQR010000035.1:9804-11080 GCA_963611065.1 Bacteroides ovatus | reverse complement strand
CCGTAAAGAACGTCCGCCTCCGGATTCCCGGACACGAGGGACTCGTCGATGTCCTTCCAATGGGAGAACAGTATGACGTCGGGATGTTCGACGGGATCGCCTGGGACGACCATCACGGACTTCCCGGCCCCGCGTATCGCATCCGCGACCGTCGCGACGAGATTCTCCCTGCCCATCCTCCTGGGTCCCGTCAGCGCGCCGACGGACCTGTCGGAGACGAACACGGACATCCTCTCGGACAGGGTGGACTCGTCGTCCTCGCAGATGCAGCAGAGATCCTCCATGGAGGGTCGATGATAGAAGCCGGGTAAAAGGTTTCGGAAGAGGTTTCGCACGTCTGTAAACGCTCGAGGCGCTTACATCCCCATGCCTTTCTTGACTTCGCCATCGAACATGTAGCAGAGCATGAACAGGTAGATGATGGCGTAGCAGATGGCGGAGAGGACGTTGACGATGAGGTGGATGGCCTCTCCTCCGTCGGCGATGACTCCGAAGATGCCGATGAAGCTGAAGATGAACAGCAGGAGGAACAGGACGGTCAGGATGATCCAGAGGATCTTGTCGATCGTGGTCTCCTTGCCGTCGAGGATCTTCTTGGCGGCCCAGATGACGATCAGACCGAGGATGATCGAGACGACGCTGCCCCAGAAGGAGATGCTGCTCATGATCCCGCCGATGGCGGAGAAGATCCCGATGATGACGGTGGTCACTCCCACGATGTTGACGTAGTTGCCCAGGATGTTGAGCTTGCCGGAGAGGACCCCGGTGCGCACTTTGTTTCCATACATGAAGTACAGCACGGCCGCGATGATTGCACCGATCGCGGCGATGAAGTACCCGACGTGGTCGCCGAGCTCGCCGTCCATGGTGACGGCGTCGACGACCGACAGGAGGGCGGCGATGATCATCAGGACTCCGATGATCGTGAACGCCAGGCCCACAGTTTTCTGATTGTCGATAAAGGACATGGGTATCTTTCCCCAGGATATCAAATGAGTATTACACTATATATCTCTTGAGCATGCACACTTTTATACCTCCGTTCGAAGCAGTATTTAAACGGGGCAGGGGTCGCTCGGACATTGTACGGACAGTTCCCGTCATGCTCAAATTCCCGATGGAGCGGACGACGCGATATATTAGTCTAGAGCACATTCCCCGGAGCATGATAATCAGCTCATGCCCCGCCGAAGGAGACCCCGTTCCGAAGGTCCACGATTTCGTCGCGAAGAACGATGTCCCGTCCATCGCGGGATTCAGGCTGGACGGATTGGAG
>CAVDQR010000035.1:0-9794 GCA_963611065.1 Bacteroides ovatus | reverse complement strand
GTATATAAAGGGGGCATGGGTCGCTCGGTCAATGTACGGACTCATTCCGTCGCGCTCAAATTCCCGATGGGACGGTCGACGCGATTTATAGTGAAGAACGCATTCTCCGTGGCATGATAATCAGCTCATGCCCCGCCGAAGGCGACCCCGTTCCGAAGGTCCACGATTTCGTCGCGAAGGACGATGTCCCGTCCATCGCGGGATTCAGGCTGGACGGATTGGAGTATCTCAGGAACCTCGTGGTCGACGAGATCAAAGCGCAAGAGCCTGAATCGAGGATCATCGACCTCGACAGGGACTACGTCAGCGACAACGGCATCGACTTCCTCCGGGATCTGAGGAAGAACCTCGAGAAGGTTACAGCGGAAGGCGGACGCGTGAACTGGATCGTTTTCCAGGATGTGCCCGTGATGGATTGGCAGGCGGCTCTGGACGTCCTCAAAGGGAAGGACGCCCAGGTGTACTTCTTCACGTCCGCCTGCAGGCAGGTGCCCTGCTGTTTCAAGCTGCTTCTCTGATCACTCGGGGAAGGCCCCGCGGATCGCCTTGAGCATATCCGCGAAGGTGGCCTTCTCCGGGACTATGTCGGGAGGGAACCCGAGCTCCTCCAGCCTCCTGGAGGTCGGACCGCCGATGGCGGCTATCTTCACACCGTGAAGGTACTCGGCACCCTTCTCCTTCCCGTACCTCTGCTCCACGCGGGAGACGAACATGGACGCCGACATGGGCGAGGTGAACGCCATGACGTCGAGCCTGCCCTGCTTGATCATCGTCAGGAGATGGAGCAGCGCGATGCTCTCGCCCGCGTCCTTCAGCCTGTAGACGGCGATGTCGCGGACATCCGCGCCCGCTTCATCGAGTCCTTCGGACAGAACGTCGGAACCGCTGTCCGACCTGATCAGGACTACCCTCTTCCCGGAGACCCTGCCCTTCAGCGCCTCCACGATCCCTTCCGATGAATACTCCTCGGGCACGGTGTCCGGCTCGATGCCGGCCGCCTTCAGCTTGGATGTCGTAGCGGGACCGATGGAGACGACCTCCTTCCCGTCGAACATGCCCTTGAACGAGTCCTTGTACCTGGATTGGCACTCCTCGACGGCCGTCACGGAGCAGAACACCGCGATGCAGTCGCCCGATACGGATTCCTGGAGCCTCGAGAACTCCGCGTCCTCCCCGGGCAGGATGTCCAGGGACGGGGCGCCCAGGGCCTGGAAGCCCATGGCCTCCGCCTGCGCCACGGAATCCTTTATCCTCTTGGATGGGCGCGTGAAGCCCAGGGTGGTCATATCAGGTCACCCAGCCTCTCCCTGACCCTGGCGACGTCCCCGATGACCATTATCCCGGGGGCCTCCAGACCTTTGTCCCTTATGGTGTCGGCCAGTCCGGACACGGTGGTGGTCTCCACCCTCTGGTCCGGCGTGGATCCCTTGGATATGACGGCGGCGGGCGTGTCGGGGGACATTCCTCCCTCGATCAGGCCCTCGGAGATGGACGCGGCGTTGCCGAGGCCCATCAGAACGACCAACGTTCCATGACCGGATGCCAACGCCTTCCAATCGACCCTGTCGCCCTCGCGGCCGTCCTTCTCGTGTCCCGTGATGAACGTGACCATCGAGGCGTAGTCGCGGTGCGTGACCGGTATCCCGGCCAGCTCCGGGACGGAGATGGACGAGGACACCCCGGGGACCACATGGACCTCCACGCCGGCGTTCCTCAGCTCCTCGGCCTCCTCGGCGCCGCGTCCGAACAGGAACGGGTCCCCGCCCTTGAGACGCACCACGAGCTTCCCCTCCTGGGCCAGCTTCACAAGCAGCTCGTTGGTCTGCCACTGGCTCAGGTGGTGGTCCCTGGCCCTCTTCCCGGCGTCGATGAGCTCCGCCCCTTCTTTGCATTCCTTCAGGAGCTCGGGGTTCGCCAGCGCATCGTACACGACGACGTCCGCGCTCCTCAGCAGCTCCATCCCCTTGATCGTGAACAGCCCGGGATCGCCCGGACCCGCGCCTACCAGATAGACCTTGCCTGTCATATGACCACATCCCTCTTCCCGATGAGATACTCCGCTATCCCCAGGAGCTCGTCCAGCACGTAGTCGACCGGGAGATCGGCCGACACGCGCCTCGGCTCGTCGGTGTAGCTGTAGGAGACGGCGTCCACATGGATCGCGTCCCCCGTGCACTTCGCGTTTATGCCGACCGGCGACGAGCAGCCGGCGCGCATGAGCTTCATTATGCCCCTCTCCACGCCCGCCTCCAGACGGGATTCGCGGGAGTCGAGCTTCGACAGCATCCCGCGCATCTGCGCATCGTCCTTCCTGCACTCGACCGCCACTATCCCCTGGGCGGGAGCGGGTATGAACGGACCGTCGAGCACGTGCATCGGACGGTCGATGCCCATCCTGTCCAATCCCGCCTTGGCGAGGATGATGGCGTCGAAGTCGCCGGCATCCAGGCGGGACAGGCGGGTGTGTATGTTGCCCCTGAGGGGCTCTATCCTCAGATCGGGACGGATGTCCCTGAGGATGCTCTCCCTCCTCACCGACGCGGTGCCGACCAGCGCCCCCTCCGGAAGCTCGTCGAGCGGGCAGGGGAGGATGACGTCCCTGGGATCGTCGCGGGGCAGCATCGCCCCTATGACGAGGTCGGGATCCATCTCGATCGGGATGTCCTTGAGCGAGTTCACGGAGCAGTCGATGTCCCCTCTGAGGATGGCATCGTCCAGCTCGCGGACGAAGGCCCCGGTGGAAGGGAGCGCGTCCAATCTGGACTTCAGGTCGATGTCGCCCAGCGCCTTCATGCCGACGACGTCGAACGCCTCGTCCGGGAACAGCGCGGACATCCTGTCGATGAATATCTCGGTCTGGCGCATCGCCAGCTTGGATTCCCTCGAACCGACCCTCATGCTCCCACCGTCTGGATGAATCCGGTGAACGCTTCCTCCAGCTTCTCCACCGCCTCTTCGTCGTGGGCGGCGGACATGAAGCAGTCCTCCAGCGCCGAGGGCGCCAGGTAGACGCCGTGCTCGAGCATGTATCTGAACATCTTCCCGAACATGGCGCGGTCGGCCTTCTCGGCATCGGTCCCGTTGCGGACCTCCTCGGGTCCGAAGTAGACGGCGAACATGGATCCGACGGAGTTGACGCATCCCTTCACGCGGTTGTCCTCCAGGGCATCGCGGATCGTCTTCACGAGACGGTCGGAGGACCTCTCGAGCTTGGCGTAGGAATCGTCCCTGCGCATCCTCTCGATCTGCGCGAGACCGGCCGCCGCGGACACCGGGTTGCCTGCGAACGTCCCGGCCACGTAGACGGGACCCTGCGGGGCCACCATCTCCATGATCTCCTTCCTTCCGGCGAAGGCCCCCGCGGGGAACCCTCCGCCGATGATCTTCCCCATCGTCGTCATGTCGGGGGTGACGCCGTAGCGCTTCTGGGCCCCTCCGTCGGAGACGCGGAATCCCGTGATGACCTCGTCGAAGATGAGGACGACATCGTTCTCCCGGGTGATCCTGCGGACCTCCTCCAGGTACCCTTTCTCGGGAGGGACCACCCCCACATTCCCCAGAACGGGCTCCATGATGACGCATCCTATGCTCTTGTCCTTCTCCAGGAGGTCGGACATGGCCTGGGCGTCGTTGTACTCCACCGTGCGGGTGTACTTGGCCGCGCCCTCGGGGACGCCCTTGGAGGAGGGCATGCCGTCCGCGGACCCGGAGCCCGCTTTCACCAGAACAGCATCGTGGGCGCCGTGGAACCCGCCGTTCATCTTCACGATCCCGTCCCTGCCGGAGAACCCCCTGGCGGTGCGGATCGCGTGCATCGTCGCCTCGGTACCGGAGCAGGCCAGCCTGACCATCTCCGCGGACGGTATGGAATCGTGGATCCTCCTCAGAAGCGACAGCTCCGGTCCCGACGGGGCGCCGTAGACGGTGCCGTCCGGGATCTGAGACCTCACAGCCTCCAGGACATCCGGGTCCGCATGACCCGATATGAGGGGACCGTACGCCATGCACAGGTCGATGTACTCCCTGCCGTCGACGTCGGTTATCCTGCACCCGTTGCCCTTGGCGATGAACAGGGGGTTCGGCTCGAACCTCCTGACCGGGCTGCTGACCCCTCCCGGCGAGAGTCCCGAGGACTCCCCGAAAAGAACGGCGGACCTGTCCATGGTATCACAGCATCCTCGCCATGTCCTCGGCGAAGTACGTGATCAGCATGTCGGCGCCGGCGCGCTTCATGGCGATGAGCGATTCCCTCATCACCCTGTCGCCGTCGATCCATCCGTTGGCCGCGGCGGCCTTGATCATCGCGTACTCCCCGGACACCTGGTACGCCGCCAGGGGGAGGTCGTAGCGGTCGGCCGCCTCCCTTATGATGTCCAGATACGGGCCGGCGGGCTTGACCATGATCATATCGGCGCCCTCGGCGATGTCGAACTCGATCTCGCGCATGGCCTCCTTCCTGTTGGCCCACGCCATCTGGTATCCGGCGCGGTCGCCCTTGCCCGGAGCCGACTCGGCGATGTCGCGGAAGGGTCCGTAGTACGCCGACTGGTATTTCGCGCTGTACGCCATGATGGGGACGTTCTTGAACCCGGCATCGTCCAGCGCCTGACGGATCGCGGCGACCTGCCCGTCCATCATCCCGCTGGGGGCGATGATGTCCGCTCCCGCTTCGGCTTGGGACACCGCGGTCTTCCCGTACAGCTCGATGGTCTCGTCGTTCCTCACGCACCCGCACTCGTCCAGAAGGCCGCAGTGGCCGTGGTCGGTGTACTCGCACAGGCACAGGTCGGCGATCACCAGCAGGTCGGAGGATTCCTTCAGTCCGCGGATGGCCTTCTGGACCACCCCGTCCTTCTCGTACGCCCCTGTTCCCGCGGCGTCCTTGTGGGACGGGACCCCGAACACCAGGACGGAGTTGACCCCGCTCCCCTGGATGCCGTTCGCTATCGCCTCGTACCCCTTCAGGGGGTGCGTGGGGATGCCGGGCATCGAATCCGTCATCTTCTCCTTGTCCAGGTTGGCATCGAAGAACACGGGGAGGATGAGCTCGTCCGGGTGCAGACGGGTCTCGCAGACCAGGTTCCTCATCTTCTCGCTCTGCCTCAGCCTCCTGAGGCGCACTTCAGGGTACATCATTCCGATTCCTCCAGTCCGAAGAGCTCCATCGCCGCTCCGCACGTATCGGTGCGGCCGTCGCGCGACGCCTCCCTCAGATTCTTGTAAAGTTCGGCGGTGATCTTCCCGATCATCGCCCTTGACAGGTCGTCCAGCAGCTCCCCCTCGTCGGCGGACCCCATGCGGGACCTGGCCGTGGCCAGCTCCCTCTCGCGTATGTCCGCCAGCTTGAGGCCGATGCGCCTGATGACCTCGTTGGCGTAGCTCTCCTTCTGCTCGGAGTCGATCTTCGCCAATTCCTCCGTTATTATCGCTTCCGCCGAGCTGATCTCCTTCCGGCGGCGTTCAGCGTTCTGCATCGCTATGGTCTCGAGGGAATCCATGTTCTCCAGCTCCACGTTGGGGATGGATCCCACGGCGTCCTCGGTGTTGCGGGGTATGCTGACATCGATTATCAGCAGTGGACGCTCCGGCCTCCTGGACATGGCTTCGAGCACATGGTGCTCCTTGAGCACCGGGTGCGGGGCGCCGGTGGCCACCAGGACCACGTCGGAATCCGCCACGGCGTCCGTCATCCTCGCCATGCTGACCGCCTTCCCACCCAGCTCGTCCGCCAGCTCTATGGCGCGGCTGTATGTGCGGTTCGACACTATGATGGTCCCCAGGTTCCTGCCGACCAGGTTCTTCGCTATGACGGATGCGATGTCCCCTGCTCCCAGGATCGTGACGCCCTTCCCTTCCAGGGTCCCGATCCTGCTCTCGGCGAGTTCGACCGAAGCGGATCCGACGGACACGGCGCCCTTGTTCAGCGCCGTCTCGGTCCTGACCCTCTTCCCCACCGACATGGCCTTGTCGAAGAGGCGGGACAGCATCCCGTTGACGTGGCCGTCGGCCTTCGCCTTCATGTAGGATTCGCGGACCTGGTGCTGTATCTGGTCCTCCCCCACTATGAGCGAATCGAGGCCGCAGACCACCCTGAACAGGTGGCGGATGCTGTCGCGGTCCTCCAGAATGTATGATATGTTCCCCGAAGGGACGATTATCCTGATCATGGAATCGAAGAGCATCCTCGTTCCGATGTTGTCCGACGTGGCGGCGTACACCTCCAGACGGTTGCAGGTCCTGACGACCACGTACTCGGAGACGCGCTCCATGGTCGGCAGACGTTTGGAGACCTCCTCCTCCAGCTTCGGGACCACGTCGTTCAATGCCGACGTGCCTCCGGCCGAGGAATGCGTGACATGCATGCTAACGATCATTCGAGACCGCCTCTTTCCAGCGAGAGTTTCCTGGCCTCGTCCGTTTTCCCATCCCTCAGCAATCCCCAGACGTCCTCGTCCGCGAGGACTTCCGCCAGGAACGCCGCCCTCTCCGGCTGGGTGGGGATGCGGTCGCGTATCTCCGTCCTCAGGTCGCAGAGCAGGGCGAGCATGGAATCGTAGGAGCCGTCCAGGAGCTCGTCTATCTTGTCTATCACATAGGGCGGGAACGCCGGCGCCCTCCCCTCGGAGGATACGCACACGGTCCATCCGTCCCTGTGCAGGGTCGATGGGATCAGAACATCCCCTCCGCCGTGGGCGGAGTTGGTCATCTTCCCATGGGACATGGAGATGTCGCGGATCCTGTCGTTGAGCGCGTGGTCGGATGTGGCGGCGACCACGATATCGGCATCGCCGATCGCCTCCTCCACGAGTCCGTCGTCTATCCTCCCGAAGACCACCTCGTCCGCGAGGTCCCTCAGCTCGGGGAGGACGTCCTCGGACACGACCCTTATCCTGAACCCTTTGAAATGCAGGCATTTGCGCAGGGCCACCCTGCCTCCTCCGAACACCGTGACCTTGCGGTCGCGGGGGGACAGGAGTATCGGGGACATATCGACGGATTCCACGGATTCGCACCGTCCCGCGGATAATCCTCGCTAATATAATTGGCTTGTGCGTCCAACTGGGTAAAAGTGTTACGATACCCTGTCGGGGTATTAAAGTCGACTTAACTAATCCCCGCGTAAGTCATATTCTTTATAAAGCCCCGAAAGGGGATGACGTCGCATGCACTTCGATCCGAGCCCCGAAGCAATGCAGTGCGAAGGACAGTACTGGATCCCCGGACACTACGACCGCATCAGATGGTGGGTCAAGCAGGGGGAGTCGGTTGTGATCAGGCCCTCCCTCCCCGCCGATGCGGCCGCCGGGATCGGCCTGGACGAGGACGTGTTCTGGGCGGAGGTGGGACGCCTGGAGAGCAAGGTCGGCAACGAGGTCTTCGCCGAGTGGATAGTCGGAAGACCCGATCTGGAGATCAGCGTCATAGCCGCCAAGATCGAACCCGCGGTGGATTCCTACTACAGGGAGCTGGTCAAGAGGACGTTCGCCCCGTCCGACCGCGCTGTCAGGGATTCCATGGGACCCATGACCGACGCGATGCTGAAGGAGTTCGCGTCCATCAGCCCGGGATTCACCATCCTCAGCGACGGCACCAAGGCGCCCATAGTCAGCTCGACCAGCGAGGAGCTCCTCGCGCTCGTGAACGTGAGCGAGAACGTCTGCCCCATGAAGAGGTCCATATACGCCAAGAGGGATCAGTTCCGATGCCGTTCGACGAATCGACCGTGAAGATATGCGAGGACACCTACTGGATCGGCGGCGACGACCGCACCGCTAACATCTTCGAGGGGGCGTTCCCCATACCGGAGGGCGTCTCCTACAACTCCTACCTCATCTGCTCCGAAGGGAGGACGTGTCTTCTGGACACCGTCGACTCCTCCATCGCGTCGAAGTTCTGGAGGAACCTCCGCAAGACCATGGACGGGAGGAAGCTGGATTACCTGGTCATAAACCACATGGAGCCGGACCACGGGGCCTGCATCACGCAGGTCCTGGAGGCCTGGCCCGACGTCACCGTCGTGGGGAATGCCAAGACGTTCGACATGCTCCGCAACTTCTACCGCATGGAACCGGAGAACAGGCTGGAGGTGAAGGACGGCGACACCCTCCGGGTGGGGGACCACACCCTGACCTTCCGCTTCGCCGTCATGGTCCACTGGCCGGAGGTCATGTTCACCTACGACGGGAAGACGAAGGCGCTCTTCTGCGCCGATGCGTTCGGGACGTTCAAAGCGGTCTCCGGAGCGCTGTTCGCCGACGAGACCGACTTCGACAGGGACTACCTGGAGGAGGCGAGGAGGTACTACGCCAACATCGTGGGCAGGTTCGGATCCAAGGTCCAGCAGGCCCTGAAGAAGCTTGATGGCACGGAAATCGCCATGCTGTGCCCCCTGCACGGGCCCATCTGGAGGAAGGACCTGGACTACATCATCGGGAAGTACGATGTGTGGAGCAGGTACGAGCCCGAGGAGAAAGGGGTGCTCATAGCGTACACGTCGATGTACGGCAACACCGCCGCCGTCGCGGAGAGGCTCGCCATCCTGCTGAAGGAGCGCGGGGTGTCCAACGTGGTCGTCAGGAGCATGACCGCCGAACATCCGTCCTATGCGGTGGGCGACGCGTTCAGGTTCTCGAACATCGTCCTCGCATCGACCACCTACAACAACCACCTGCACCCGACCATGACGGCCCTCATCGACGACATGGAGATCATGGCCGTCCAGAACAGGAGGTACTCCGTGATCGGCAACGGCTCCTGGGTGCCCCAGGCCGGGAAGATCATCGAGGAGCGTCTCGGCTCCTTCAAGGACATGACGAAGGTCGGCGAGACGCTGACCATCCTCTCCTCCCTGTCCCCGGAACAGGTGCCGGAGCTGGAGAAGCTGGCGGACGACATCGCCGCCTCGCTCTGATTCAAACAGCCCCCGTCCCGACAGGGGCGGGGCTTCATTCTACATCATTGCATCAGGGATCAGGGCACTCGACATGATGGACATCGCATCCGGTCCGTGCGCGATACTGACCCTCTCGACGATTGCCCGCCCATGGACAAACCGTCCGTCCCGCACATCGCAGCATCTGTTGCCGGTCGATGAAAGCCATTGGAGAATTCGTGACGGCGCTGGGAATAATCGTGTTTGGAGCCGCCGCGGACGGCAAGTCCGACGGCGGCGATGACCGGACGGGATGGAACCGCTCAGATGAAGAACTCGAGGTCCTTCGGAGCGACATCCTTGCCATCCAGCTCTGCGGAGACCAGCTCCAGGATCACGTCGACCCCCAGACTGCTTGACACCGTTTTGATCAGGATGTTGCCGCAGAGATAGTCCGTGGCGCTGGTGCCCGTGCTTTCAAGGGTATATGCATCGACCTCCATCTCCCCCCATACGGTGTCGATCTTCTCCGTGGTGTGTACGTACGGGATGGTCTCTCCCAGCAATCCGTAGTAGTCATCCGGCGTGAACGACCATGCTCTGGACTTCTGTTCCTGGGTCTCGCCATCCGCGGTCGTGGTCACGGTGCAGTCGACCTGTTTGAATATCTCGGACTCAGGGTTGCTGTACACATAGACCTTCTTTATCTCGATGACGTCCCCATCTCCGGAATCGATGCTACCATCCAGTTCGAGCACGGCCTCGTGGGTCTCCCTCTCGACCTTCTTCTGGGTGAATGCGCTGCAGTCCTTGAGTTCCAGATACATCTGGACCCCGTCCGATGTCGTTCCCATTGCGAATGTCACATCGCCCTTGGCGAGGACCCATGCGGTCATGTCGTCGTTGATGTAGAATTCCAGGG
>CAVDQR010000034.1:0-11087 GCA_963611065.1 Bacteroides ovatus | reverse complement strand
CCCCGGTCCGGACGAAAGCGGGCCGCAGAATACCTCGACGGTGTCCGAGGAATCGTAGGACGACAGCTTCCAGCAGCCTTCCTGCACATCCTCGGAGAGGCGTTCCTCTCTGTGCGAACGGGTCGCGATCTCGAGGATGAGAATCATCGCGGCCTCCGCGACGGCCGGTTCGATTAAGGTCTGGACGGAAGATTTCTCGGAGGACAGCCTGATGTGGCCGTCGTTCTGAACGATGATGCGTTCCGTCAGCAGATCGGGCGCCTTCCCATCGCAGGAATCCAGGACGATACGGACGGAATTCATGCAGGGATGATGGAAGCACATAGGATAAACTCGCGTTCGCCTTCGTGTTGACGAGTCATTTCAACGTCCTCAGTATGACGCACGGTCCACAGCCGGAGCCACCGAAGACCATCAGATCGGGTTCGAGAAGACTGTGCCGGATGGCGGTCGATATCCGCAGACCCTTCACCTCATCGATTATGGCGTACCCGTTTTTGGACCTGCGGCTCCCGTCTTCGTACACCATCTCCAGGTCCCAAAGGCCCGTGTCCAAGGCCATCATCTTGTCGATGTCGGGATTGTTCATGATGAGCCGGTCGACGGCATCTAGTATCTCCCCTGCATCGATCGGTTCGATCTTCGAATGCCCCTCCGTCGGCCGGCCGGGCACGATGAAATCGGAACATTCTGTTGACCATGATGTCGAACCATCCCTTTCGATGACGATGCTCTGACGCTCATGGGAATATGCGAAATAACCGGATTCGGTGACCAGTTCCATCCGAACGGGCTTCATGTGCGAACATCGGTATCTCGACGGTTAAAACTGTGTTCGCCTCCGTGTTGATGCCCTGGTTCTGATATAGTGGATGGCGGATGACTCCGCATGATGTTCTGGGGTCTGGTCGTCGGGATCGTCTCGTTCCTCCTCATCGGGGCGTTCCATGTTGTCGTCATCAGGGGCGAGTACCGTTACGGGAAGGGGATCTGGCCGATATTCGCTGTCCTCGGGGCGGCGTCCCTCGTCGCATCCGTCTTCGTGGACGACGTCGCGGTCAGCGCCATCGTGGCCGTGTTCGGGATGACCTGTCTCTGGACCATCAAGGAGCTGTACGACCAGGAGGAGAGGGTCAGGAAGGGATGGTTCCCC
Source organism: Bacteroides ovatus (assembly GCA_963611065.1). Taxonomy (GTDB): domain Archaea; phylum Thermoplasmatota; class Thermoplasmata; order Methanomassiliicoccales; family Methanomethylophilaceae; genus Methanoprimaticola. The sequence continues at coordinate 9,934 of CAVDQR010000034.1, read as the reverse complement.
GAGAACCCCGACCGCGGGTCGAAGAGGGACCGAGGTCGGTATATACCGCCTTCAAGCCTCTATTGATGAGGGGCATTCGATGGAGACCGATCTGGAGGTGATGCTGGGGGACCCGAGGAGGGCCGTGCGCAGGATGGCCCTGCCGCTCATCGTGTCCTTCGCGGTCGTGCAGATCAACTCCTTCGCGGACACGTCCTGGTGCTCCGGATTGGGCGCGGACGCGACCGCCGGGATAACCACGATCTCCCCATTGTATTGGATCATATCCGGGTTGGGCGCCGGGATCGGCGTGGGCGCATCGACGATGATCGCCCGCTACCTCGCGACGGATTCCCGTCCGAAGGCGGATTCCACGGCGACCCATGCGCTCATACTGACATTCGCGATTTCCCTGATCCTGTTGCCCCTGCTGGTGTTGACGATACGCCCGATGATATCCATCATGGGCGCCGACGATGTCGCAGACTACGGCTACGACTACATGATCCCGATGGTCTCGCTGTGCTTCTTCATCATGATGGAGGAGGTCCTGGCGGCATTGGTCCGTTCGGAGGGCGCTGCGAAGCGTTCCATGGTCATGGTCCTGGCCGCGGCGGGATTGAATCTCGTTCTGGACCCGATACTCATCTACACTGCCGGATTGGGCGTCTTCGGGGCCGGATTGGCCACCGCGCTGTCATCCGTGCTGTCCTGCTCGATAGGTCTCTCTTGGTACATGCGCGGAAAGATGCAGGTCCATTTGAAGTTCAAGGGCGTCCGTCCCGATTACGATGTATCCAGGTCAATCCTCGGGGTGGGCATCCCCCGCGCCACGGAATCCGTGGTGGTCAACGGGATGTCCATGGTCGAGCGCTACTTCGTCATAATCTGCGCCGGATCGTTCGGTTCCGCGCTGTTCAGCATCCCCTGGAGGTTCGTGACCATCGCTTGCATCATATCGATGGCCGTGGCCGCCGCGCTTGTCCCGATATGTTCGGCCGCATTGGGTCAGAAGGACTACGCCAAGGCCAGGGACGCGTACGTTTACGGGACGAGGCTCTGCACGGCGATCATCCTCGGGATGACCGTGTTCATGTTCGTCTTCTCCGAGTACTGCGTGATGCCGTTCACGCTGTCGGATACCATGGCGGCGCACCGCGAGGAGTTCGCCGAGGTCCTGAGGCTGTACTGCGTGTTCATCCCCTTCCTTGGGCTGATAGACTGCGGTTCCGCGCTCCTCCAATCGCTCCGCATGGCGAACATATCGATGTGGTCGTCCCTGCTGAGGAACATCATAATCGTGGCGCTGTTCGCCCTGTTCTGCCATTCGGACCTGCTGACGATGTTCGCCGGCATGGCCGTCGCGGAGATATTCGGCAGCCTGCTGATGGCGTACCTCGCCGCCTACGGCTTCAGGATGAAGACCGGCGAGAAGGTGTCGCTCATAGTGCACAGGCAATCCGATTGAGGAGAATGGGGGAAGTCGTTTGTCCGAGGGATCTCCCCTCAGATCTTGGATATGAGGTCCCTGAGGACGTCCTCGGGGTCCTTCGCTTTGACGACCCCCGACGCAAGGAGCACACCGTGCGCTCCCAGGTCGATGGCGGCCTTGACGTCGTCGCCGGTCTTCACACCCGCCCCGCAGAACACCGATATGGACGGGTCCACTGCCCTGACGGCCTCGACGGTCCCGCTCACGATGGCGGGGTCCGCTGTGGTCACGGAGATGTTCCCTCCGATGAGTCCCGGGGGCTCCACGGCGATCATGTCCGGCGAGAACTTCGCGAGCTCCGCGGCCTCCCCGGCATCCTCCGCGCACACGCAGGTGTCGAGCCTGAGCTCCCTGCACATGGCGACGGCCTTCCCGATCTCCTCGGCGGGGATCCTGTGCTCCGAATGGTTCACGAGGGTGCCGGCGGAATCGGTGGAGTGGAGCATGGACGGGGTTATGTATCCGGTTCCCGCGCCCGGGGGGAGCGGGTCCACGCTCTGGGCGTAGACGGGGATCTCGAGGATCCTCGCTATGCCGGCGAGCCAGAGGTGGGGAGGGCAGACGGCCATGGGCACGCCCGACTCCATCGACACCTTCTGGCAGGCCTTTGCGAGGCGGAAGGCCCTGTCGCCCTCCGCCTCCTGATAGGCCTTGAAGTTCACCACGACGACGGGGGCCTTCATCAGAGGTCCTCGAAACGGGAGGTCAGGTCCTTGAGGACGGCGGGCCTCGAGGTGTACTCCATCTCCTCGGGTCCGAGGATGGAGGGCATGAAGGGCCCCTGGCTCCTGATGAGCCTGCTGGCCTTCACGGCGTTGGCGCGGGCTCCGTCGAAGGTGTCGCTCTTGAAGAAGTCGACGGGGATGTGCTCCCCTCCCTTCGCTCCCATGGGCTCGAGTCCCTGGAACTTGCCCTCGTTCAGCTGGAATCCGAGGCAGCATATTCTGGGGGGTCCGTCGAAGTAGACCGGATCAGACTCTTCCGGCGAGCAGGGGTAGAACGCACCGTAGTGCGATCCCCTCATCCAGCCGGCGACGAGCATGGTGTTGACGAAGGGCTGGGTGTACTCCCCGACGGAGGGGAGACCGGACTGGCAGCGGCAGACGCACACGGGGTCGTCCTTTCCGATGTACTTCCCGGCGGTGAGGTTCAGCTTGTCGGTGGACACGACGACTGCGGGTCCGAGGCCGGCCCTTGAGCTGATCCTCTTGATGGCGTATCTGGAGGTGTCTCCGAGCAGGCTCAGGATGCTGAGGGTCTCCTCGGGGGAGGACATGACGACCTTCTTGTGGCCGATGACGTCCTGGATCTCGACGTCGAATCCCATCTTGGCCCTGGCGTCGATCACGAGCCCGGTCGTGGTGAACGGGTCGAGGAAGATCCTGGACAGGGGGAGGGTGTACGCGGAGGGCTCGGTCTTGTCGGCCATGAAGAACAGCATGGGCTCCGATCCCCTCTCGACGAAGGACATCTCGGCGGAGCCGGGTCCGGCTCCCTTGACGTTGCCGGAGAACGCATCGGTCAGGATGTCCTGGCCGGCGGCGTACAGCTTCATGGACTTGGCGATCTTGGCGGCCTTCTGGAAGCACTCCCAGGCGGCGCCGTGGACGTCCTTGTTGCCCTCGCCCTTGTAGTGGGACATGAACAGGTTGATGTCGTCGCCCACGCGGGTCACGTAGAAGTCCTCGATGGTCCCGGCCTTCTGGGCATCCTTGAGGATGTCCCTGGCGGCCTGCAGCATCTCGGGATGGGGCCTGGAGTGTCCGACAACGGATCCTACGTCCGCCTTGATGACGGACACTGTGACTTTCTCTTCAGACATTTTGACACCTGATATGAAAGAATACTGGTACCGACTAACGGGGGATTCCTTAATAATGGTTGGGATGGCCGAAGACGTTTAGCCAGCAGGACCGCGGGACCCCTCCGGAAGCATCCCGCGCCCGCCGATGACGGGGTTTATCATCTCGTCGGGGGTACGGGTGACGGATAGCATGAGCGGAAACATGACTCTGGTGCTCCTCCGCCACGGGGAGAGCGTCTGGAACAAGGAGAACCTGTTCACCGGATGGACCGACGTCGACCTCTCCGACAAGGGGAGGGCGGAGGCCGCCTCGGCGGGCAGGCTGATGAGGGACGAGGGGTTCGACTTCGACGTCTGCTTCACCTCGTACCTGAAGAGGGCCATCCACACCCAGCAGATCGCCCTGGACGAGATGGACAGGGCCTGGATCCCCGTGATCAAGAGCTGGAGGCTCAACGAGAGGCACTACGGCGCGCTGCAGGGTCTCAACAAGTCCGAGACCGCCGAGAAGTACGGCGAGGACCAGGTCAAGATCTGGAGGAGGTCGTACGCCGTCCGTCCCCCCGCATTGGAGCCCGGGGACGAGAGGAACCCCGCCAAGCAGGTCCCGTATCGCGGGATCCCCGCGGAGAACCTCCCCCTGACCGAATGCCTCGAGGACACCGTCGCACGCGCCGTCCCGTACTTCGAGCAGGAGATCAAGCCCAGGATGCTGGCAGGCGAGAGGGTGCTGATCGCAGCGCACGGGAACTCCCTCAGGGCGCTGGTCAAGGTGTTCGACAGGATGGGCGACGACGAGATCGTCGGCGTCAACATCCCCACCGGGGTCCCCCTGGTGTACGAGTTCGACGGGGACTTCAACGTCATCTCCAAGAGATACCTCGGCGACCAGGACGCCCTGAAGGCGAAGATGGACGCCGTGGCCAACCAGGGCAAGGCCAAGTGAAACCGGGGCCGGGGGACCGGCCCCTCGCTACCATTATCTATGCGCCGTACTTCACGCGGCGTATGGCTATTATAAAGGAATCCTCGCAGGTCGCCGTCGGCGACGGCACCGTGTCCGTGGGCGGATGGGTGCAGGACGTCCGCAACCTCGGCGGGATCTCGTTCATCACCATGCGCGACAGGGACGGCACCTACCAGGTGACCATGCCCAAGAAGAAGATCGACCCCGAGCTCTTCGCGATGCTCACCGGACTGTCCCGCGAGACGGTCGTCAGGATCGAGGGGGAGGTCAAGGAGAGCAACCAGACCGCCACCGGATGGGAGATCATCCCCTCCGCGGCCGAGGTCATCTCCGAGGCCGCCGTGCCCCTCCCGCTGGGAGTGGTCGACAAGGTGAACGTGGAGATGGACACCCGTCTCAACCACCGCTTCATGGACCTCAGGAAGCCGGAGGTCCGCGCGATCTTCGAGCTCAAGTCCATCATGGTCGAGCTGATCGAGGAAGCCGTCCGTTCCAACGGGTTCCGCCAGGTCTACACCCCCAAGATCGGCGCCGCCGGCGCGGAGGGAGGGGCGGAGCTGTTCAGGGTCCAGTACTTCGACAGGCCCGCCTACCTCGCCCAGTCCCCCCAGCTCTACAAGCAGATCCTCATGTCCACCGGACTGGACAGGGTGTTCGAGATCGGACCCGCGTTCCGCGCGGAGCAGTCCAACACCAACCGCCACGTCACCGAGTTCATCTCCTTCGACGGCGAGATGTCCTGGATCGAGAACGAGGAGGAGGTCATGGCGATGATCGAGGAGGTCATCGACCACGTCCTCAGGGGACTGAAGGAGAGGGGCGCCAAGCAGCTGGAGGTCCTCGGCAAGGAGATCAACGTCCCCGCCAGGCCCTACCCCATCCTCACCTACTCCGAGTGCCTGTCCATCGTCCAGGAGGCCGGACTCCCCCTGAAGGAGGGCGACGACCTCGGTACCGAGGGCGAGAAGATCGTCGGCGAGCGCATGGCCGAGAAGGGATGCGACCTCTACTTCATCGCCGAGTACCCCGAGGAGGCTAAGCCGTTCTACATCATGGAGAAGGACGGCACCCCCTACTCCTTCAGCTTCGACCTGGACTACAAGGGGCAGGAGATCTGCTCCGGAGGACAGAGGGAGCACAGGTACGACGTCCTGGTCGCCAGGATGCAGAAGAAGGGCCTGGACCCCGAGGACTTCGAGTTCTACCTCGAGGCCTTCAGGTACGGCATGCCCCCGCACGGCGGATGGGGGATCGGCATGGAGAGGCTGCTCGTCAAGGCCCTCGACCTGCCCAACATCAGGGAAGCTATCCTCTTCCCCAGGGACCCCGCAAGGCTCACCCCGTGAAACCGAGGGGCTCCGGCCCCTCTTTTCAACATTTATTAGTCATTCCTAAAAAGGTTTTTATCGCGTCCCGCATCATGCCGTCGGCATGAGGGTCACCACCAACGGCGTCTCGCTGTACTACGAGGTCAGGGGCAAGGGCAAGAAGGCCCCCGCCCTGATCATGCTCCACGGCAACTGCGAGGACCACACGGTCTTCGACCGCGCCGTCGATTATCTGGAGCAGGCTTTCGTCGTTTATCTGGTGGATTCCCGCGGCCACGGACAGAGCTCCCCATCTCTCAACGGCGAGTATCATTATGCGGACATGGCCGACGACCTGTACGACTTCATCAGGAAGCTGGAGATCGAGGACCCGATGATCTGCGGATACAGCGACGGCGGCATCGTCGCGCTGCTGTTCGCCATCGAGCATCCCGAGATCCCGTCCCGCCTCTTCGTCTGCGGCGCCAACACCAACCCGTCGACGCTCGGCGGACTGGGGATGGTTATCGAGAAGATGAGGCACAAGGACGACCCGAGGGTGAGGATGATGCTCACCGAGCCCGATATCAGGGCCGAGGACCTCGCCAGGATAGAATGCCCCGTACACGTCGTCGCGGGCAGCAGGGACTGCGTCAAGCGTTCGGACAGCGAGTTCATCGCATCGTCCGTGAAGAACGGGAACTTCAACCTGATGAAGCGCTGCGACCATTCCAGCTACATCGTCCACAACACCCGCATCGTCGATGTGATCTTCCGCGAATGCAAGGTGGATGTGAACAAGATCCGCGTCGTCCACCCGGCCCACTGGGGGACCTGATTCGGAAAAACAGGGGGGTTTTCAGTGACCTCCCCCCTTACGGCTTATATAAGGTCCCCGGATTTTCACTCCTGAGGAACATGGCACCGCCGGGAGATGTGTACGAACGCGAGCTCAAGGCCCTTCTCGCAGGGGACAACAAGGCCATCGCGAAGATGGTGAAGACCTGCGACGCTCTGGAGACCGCGAATTACAATTCCATGCTGCAGGACCCGTTCCTCGTGATACGCGCCGCCGGATCCCTCGGAGTGGACCTGGTGGCCCTGAGATGGGATTTCTCCTTCCCCATCGAGGTCAAGAGCTCCTGCGACGACGTCCTCCACTTCAGCAAGAACCAGAGGCTTTCGGAGCAGGCCGACACGATGCTCAGCGAGTGCTGCCGTTCCCATCTCGTCCCCATCTACGCATACAGGCTCAAATCCCAGCGCGGCGACCCCTGGAGGATTTTCACCATCCCCACCGACCACCGCTACCGCGGGAGGCACGACGTGCTGTACAGGAGGATCCCGAAGCTGGAGGTCTCCAGCAACGGATTCTACATAATGCGCTGGGAGGACGGCATGAAGCTGTCCGACTTCATGGGCTACACGGGGATGTCCGATTACTCCAGCGAGTGAGGGACACCGTCAGAACTCATAGGGCTCATCACAGGTCAGCCTCGATTCATCATCATCCGGTCTGTCCCGGGTGGCGATATGGGACGAGGTATTTACAATGGCGCGGAGAGAGGGATTTGAACCCCCGAGGAAGATTTCCACCGGTTTTCAAGACCGGCGCCTTAGGCCGCTTGGCTATCTCCGCTTGGGACCTCGATTGATATTTTCGATTTAAAGCTACGGTCGGCGCAAACGCCATATCCGCGACCCCCATCCAGGGGCGATAACATGGCCGTCTCGCTCCGCATCATCAAGCTCACAAGGGAGATAGACGAGGGCAACCACGCAGCCTACGAGCAGCTGAAGGCCCTCGCCAGGACCGATCCCGATGCGAAGCGCGTTCTGAAGACGGTGAAGGAGCCTCCCAAGCCCGTCACGCGCGAGATCAAGGTCGCACCGGTGAAGAAGCAGGATACCCCCGAACAGACTGCCGAGAAGGCCAGGTCGGGCGATGCCGCGGCGATCGCGGCGCTGAGGAAGAAGGCGGAGTACGAGGACATCAGGGCCCAGAACGCCCTCGGGATGGCTTTGCTCCAATCCGATCCGGACGAGGCGAGGAAGTGGCTGATCCGTTCATCGAAGCTCCCGGAGTCCATGGAGGCCCTGAGGAGGATGGCCGCGATGGGCGATGCGGAGGCGAAGAAGTTCGTCGATTCCCACAAGCCCGTCGAGATGGTCCCCAAATCGAAATCCCGCGTGGAGAACCAGGGTCCCGTCAGGGACGATCTCGGCTACATCAAGCCCCCGGTGAAGCACAACCGTTGCAGGATCGGCGACGTCTACAGGATCAACGACGTGAAGCTCCAGACCGGTCAGAAGAACACGATGGTCCTGATCAAGGAGATGCGCGGGGATTTCGTCACCGTCTGGACGGTCACCCGCGAACCCGGGAAGCACAAGTGCGTCAAGCTCATCGAACCCTCCCTCGCTGGATTCGCCAGTGCGAACGTCTATGTCCTCACCGACGTGGAGAAGGTCTACAAGAAGGACAGCCTCGTCGAGTACCGCGGATCCCTCGGAAGGAAGGACATAACGCAGTTCAGGCTCTCGGCTTGAGAAATCACAGGGTTAAAGGGGGAGGGTTTCCCCTCCCGTTTGAGGAATCAGTAGGACACGCCCTGCCACAGCATGGCGTTGGCGACCTTCTCGAATCCGGCGATGTTGGCTCCGGCGACGAGGTTGCCCTCCATGCCGTACCTCTTGGCGGCCTCGGAGGACTCCTTGTAGATCGTGACCATGATGTCGTGCAGCTTGGCGTCGACCTCGTCGAAGGTCCAGGAGAGCCTGGCGCTGTTCTGACACATCTCCAGGGCGGAGGTGGCCACACCGCCGGCGTTGGCGGCCTTGGCGGGTCCGAAGAGGACGCCGGCCTTCTGGAACTTGGCGATGGCACCGGGCGTGCTGGGCATGTTGGCTCCCTCGGCGACGGCGAAGCAGCCGTTCTTGATGAGGGCGTCGGCTCCGGCCTCGTCCAGCTCGTTCTGGGTGGCGCAGGGCAGAGCGATGTCGCAGGGGATGGTCCAGATTCCGGAGCATCCCTCGGTGTACTTGGCGGAGGGGACGTAGTCGAGGTAGGTCTTTATCCTGGCCCTCTTGACCTCCTTGATCTCCTGGATGACCTTGTAGTCGATTCCGTTGGGGTCGTAGATGTAACCGTTGGAGTCGGACAGGGCGACGACCTTGGCACCGAGCTGGGTGGCCTTCTGGGTGGCGTAGATCGCGACGTTCCCGGATCCGGAGATGACGACCGTCTTGCCCTGGAAGGACTTGCCGGCGGCCTTGAGCATCTCGTCGGTGAAGTAGCAGAGACCGTATCCGGTGGCCTCGGTCCTGGCGAGGGATCCGCCGGAGCCGATCGCCTTTCCGGTCAGGACGCCGGTGAACTCGTTCCTGAGCCTCTTGTACTGGCCGAACATGTATCCGATCTCTCTTCCGCCCACTCCGATGTCTCCTGCGGGGACGTCGGTGTCGGGTCCGATGTGCCTCTGGAGCTCGGTCATGAAGGACTGGCAGAAGCGCATGACCTCGTTGTCGGACTTGCCCTTGGGGTCGAAGTCGGATCCTCCCTTTCCTCCTCCTATGGGGAGGGTGGTGAGGCTGTTCTTGAAGATCTGCTCGAATCCGAGGAACTTGAGGATCGAGAGGTTGACGGACGGGTGGAGCCTGAGGCCTCCCTTGTAGGGGCCGATGGCGGAGTTGAACTGGACGCGGTATCCGCGGTTGACCTGGACCTTGCCCTGGTCGTCGACCCAGGGGACCCTGAACATGACGATCCTCTCGGGCTCGACGAGCCTCTCGATGATTCCGTTGGCCTGGATCTCGGGCCTGGCCTCGACGACGGGCTGGAGGGACTCGAGGACCTCCTCGACCGCCTGGAGGAACTCCTTCTGCTCGGGGTTGCGCTGGACGAGACCGTCGTACACGGATTTCAGATAGCTGTTGGTTATTGCCATTTAGCTCACCTTGGACTGTTGTGTCCGTACTTTTCCGATTTATTTGCCTATATAAAATCGGTTGGGTACGTAAATCGGACCTTCGTGTACACACATCTAACATTATTTCATAATTTGAGACGTGTGTTTCGAATCAAAAATGATATTAGACAAATGTCGATTGTCAGAGTGTCGCTTTCCAGGGCCGGAAAGGGAGTTCCTCGGACGACTGATTTAATGTCCTGGATGCGATATCTGACCGTTCGGGGTGGGTCGCTGAGGTATTTTCCTGTCGTACTGCTGGTTCTGGCCGTTATCCTGTCCGTCCCGTCGGCATTTGCCGCCGGGGAGGATGCGGGGGATGCGGTGACGGAGGTCGCCGAGATCGAAGGCGGAGAGAGGTACGCATCACTCGCGGAGGCCGTCGCTGCCGCCCCCGGGAACAGCACGGTGCGGCTC
>CAVDQR010000033.1:9813-11106 GCA_963611065.1 Bacteroides ovatus | reverse complement strand
GGCTGAAGGAGATAGAGGAGGGACTCGACGATGCTGTTGACGACTACTGAGAACATCCCCGGGAGGAGCTACGAGATCATCGGGATCGCCAAGGGGAACATGGTCCAGACCAAGAACATCGGGAGGGACATCGGCCAGGGGCTGAAGTCCATGGTCGGCGGAGAGCTGGCCACCTACACCCAGATGATGAACGAATCCCGCGCCGTGGCCACCAAGAGGATGGTCGAGGATGCGGAGAAGATGGGCGCCGACGCCGTCGTGATGATGCGCTACTCCACATCGGCCATCTCCGCCGGGGCGGCGGAGGTCATCGCCTACGGGACGGCCGTGAGGTTCGTCTGAACGCTCTTAGGGATGTTGCGGAGGACCGGATCGGTCCTTCCCATCCCGATTCTTCATGTACTCGTCGAAGGCGCGGTTGATCTCCTCCGACGACGGCGACGGAGGGATATTCGACACCGTACGTTCGTCGAAGAAACATGCCGCATACAACGGAAGATGCCAGATTCCATTCTTCTCGTCGTATTCGACGTTGGAATCCATAATCTTGTAACCCTCTCTGTTCCTATTCTTCTCCTGCATCAGCGCATTGAGGGACTTCGAACGCTTGTCGCGCCCGGATTTCACCTCAATCAAGGCCACGCGACCGTCGAAATTGGCGACGAAATCAATTTCCAGTGAACTGTCCTTCTTTGCGTAGAAATAGAGCGAATAGTTCTTCTTTGACAGAGCGCTCGCCACGTCATTTTCCATCAATGCACCGTGATTCACATACGGGTCATCGAGAACGATGCTCGAAGCATCGATATCGTCCATCAATCTGAGAAGGATTCCAGTATCCGCCATGTACACCTTGAACGACTTCTCCTGCGCACGTTCCGACAGTGGCATCACCGGTTCGCTAAGGTTGAGGCAATTCAGTGTCAATCCAGAATCATATAACCACTCCAACGCATTTCCGTAAATGCGCCGCCCGTTGTTCTTCCTCTTCTCCACGTCGGCATAGTGGAAACGCTTGTCCTCACGGGACAACTGGTGTGGAATGGATTTGAAACACGCGTTGATTTTACTGCGCCCGGCCTTGCGAGAATAGCGCCCGGCATCCTTCATCAGAAGAGCAATCAACTTGTCGAGTTCCTTCGCTGTACGAACATAATCGGAAGTCTCTGCATAAATGCGGACAGCCGCCGGCATCCCTCCGACGACGATGTATTTTCTAAAATGCTCCGAAATCAACTTGTGGAAATAATCGGGCACAGGCTTCCTGTCGCAGATACAATCCCTGACGACGTC
>CAVDQR010000033.1:9383-9803 GCA_963611065.1 Bacteroides ovatus | reverse complement strand
ATCGGATGCATCTGTAACATATCGATATAGCCCAATGGCGATATGTGTTCGTCATCATCGTCCAGATTAATTCCAAAGAAGGAGCCCATCGCGATGACGTCGAACCTGTGGTCCTCAGACAACGGTTTGAGTGCAGAATAAGCGGCCTCGCAACTTTGGATCTCGTCCAGGATTATCAACGACTTTCCGTCGTAGAGTTCCGTTGTTTCAGACAGGATAATGCGCGGAATCAAATCCTTCGGCTCCAACGAACCTGTGAATAGCACCTTCTTCTCAGGGTTCGTTTCGAAATTGATGTAGATGTGACTACGGTATTGCGTCTTGGCGAACTCCTTGACAATGTACGTCTTCCCTGTCTGACGGCATCCAGTTATGATGAGTGGTTTCCTTTCAGGATCCTCCTTCCATGCGATCATGTCC
>CAVDQR010000033.1:0-9373 GCA_963611065.1 Bacteroides ovatus | reverse complement strand
GGCTGAAGGAGATAGAGGAGGGACTCGACGATGCTGTTGACGACTACTGAGAACATCCCCGGGAGGAGCTACGAGATCATCGGGATCGCCAAGGGGAACATGGTCCAGACCAAGAACATCGGGAGGGACATCGGCCAGGGGCTGAAGTCCATGGTCGGCGGAGAGCTGGCCACCTACACCCAGATGATGAACGAATCCCGCGCCGTGGCCACCAAGAGGATGGTCGAGGATGCGGAGAAGATGGGCGCCGACGCCGTCGTGATGATGCGCTACTCCACATCGGCCATCTCCGCCGGGGCGGCGGAGGTCATCGCCTACGGGACGGCCGTGAGGTTCGTCTGAGATTTCGAAACCGGAGGGGCCCATCGAGGCTCCTCCACCATTCTTTTTATCAATCGTTAACTGTTTTGAATCCTATCAAGTAGCCAGACTCGAAAATTTACTACTTTTATGAGGGAACTTTGGAGCGTTCTTACTACTTTAATGAGGGAACTTCCGACCCCAACCATTATCCATCCGGACGCCGAACGTCATCCATGACCCCCACCGATGCATCGATCACCGTGACGGAGAACGGCCCGTACATCGTACGCGGGAACGTGCCGCTCCTCGAGAAGGCCATCGTCCGCACCGACGAAGGCTACGGATGGAAGACGGTGCGCGAGATCCCCCACGGGGAGACGTACGCCCTCTGCAGATGCGGGCGCTCCAAGGAGTCCCCCTTCTGCGACGGATCCTCCCACAAGAGGTTCAAGGGACGCGAGAAGGCCGACCGCAGGCCGTTCTCGGAGAGGTGCGACAGGTACGAAGGCCCCGGCCTCGTCCTCGAGGACGACCGCATATGCTCCATGTCCAGGTTCTGCCATCGCGCGGCCGGCACTCCGTGGAAGCTCCTCCCGCAATCCGACGACCCCGCCGTCCGCGACGAGATCGTCGCCGGATCCGTCGGGTGCCCCTCGGGAAGGATCAGACTGACAGCGCCGGAAGGCGCCATAGACGTCCCGACGGGCCCGGAGATCTGGATAATCCAGGACCCCGGCAAGGGCGTCTCCGGAGGGATCTACGCCATGGGCGGGATAAGGCTGATCGGATCCGACGGGTTCGAATACGAGCGCAGGGAGCGCATGGTCCTCTGCAGGTGCGGCGCATCCGGCATCATGCCGTTCTGCGACTCCGCGCACATCAACAGGATGTTCAGAGACGACAGGCGGAGGCGACCTCCACCTCCGACGCCTTCGCGATCTCCTCGTCCTCGAGGACCTTGTAGGCGACCTTCCCGACCAGGGTCAGCGGGAAGCTCTCCCTGAACTCGATCTCCTTCGGGAGGGCGTACTTGGCGATGTGCTTCTCCGCGTACGCGCGGATCTCCGCCCTGACCTCGTCGGTGGGCTCCACGCCCTTGTTCAGCATGATGAACGCCTTCACGCGCTGCTGTCTGATGGGGTCCGGTACGCCGATGACGCAGCTCATGCGCACCTTCTCGTGCGCATCGAACACGTTCTCCAGCTGGGACGGGTACACGTTGTACCCGTTGGTGATTATCATCCTCTTGAGGCGCTGCTTGAAGTAGACGAAGCCGTCCTTGTCCATCATCCCCAGGTCGCCGGTGTGCACCCACCTCATGCCGTCGGGATGGAGCCTCAGGGTCTCCCTGTTCTCCTCCTCGTGGCCGTTGTATCCCAGCATGACCGTCGGTCCCGCGACGCATATCTCGCCGATGTCGCCGTACTCCAGCTCCCTGTCGGTCCCCGGCTCCACGATCTTGTAGTACATGTCCGGGAGGGGGATCCCGATGGATCCCTCCCTGAACTGATGCATCGGCGTGAGACACGATGCCGTGACGCATTCCGTCGTTCCGTACCCCTCCCTGATCTGCACCTTGGAGTTGTGCTCGTCCAGGTAGGAGTCCATCTTCTTCTTCAGCTCCACGGACAGGGTGTCCCCTCCGGAGAAGACGCCCTTCAGGAAGGACAGGTCCGCCTTCTTCATCTTGGGCATGCGGATCAGCGCCTCGAAGATCGCCGGGACGCCGGCGATGTAGTTGCACCGGTACTTGAGCAGCATCTTGACGTAGCTGTCAGGGGTGAAACGGGGCACCAGGATGCAGTTCCCGCCCTCGCTGAGAGCGGTGTGTATGGAGATACCGAGACCGAAGCCGTGGAATATCGGCATCACGGCGAGCATCCTGTCGCCGACGGCGAATCCGGGATTGACGCTCGCTATCTGCCTCGTCAGGGCGTTGAAGTTGTAGCTGCTGAGGCAGATCCCCTTGCTGACGCCCGTGGTGCCCCCGGAGTAGAGGATGACCGACGTCCCGAAGGGATCGGTCTCGTCCCTGTACCTGCCGTTGTAGGTCCTTCCGGAAGCGAGGAAATCATCCCACATCAGCACATCGGCGTCGGAGGGCATCTTCTCGTTCCTCCTGCCCTCGGTGAGGTCGTATCCGAAGCGCACGACGGGTCCGAGCTCGTCCTTGATGGAGGTGATGAGCAGGGTCTCCAGGCCCGTATCCCTGCGGACGCGGTCGAACTTCCCGTAGAACTGGTCCAGGGTGATCGCCATCTTGGAGCCGGATTCGGTGATGAAATGCTCGATCTCCTTCTCGCTCGACAGAGGGTGGATCATGTTCGCCACCGCTCCGATCAGGTTCAGGGCGTAGAACATCGTCAGGCCCTGGGGGCAGTTCGGGAGTGCGATGGAGACCTTGTCGCCCTTGGAGATGCCGTTGGCGCGGAGGGCCCTGGCGCAGCCCTCGATCTTCTCCATCATCTGCGAGTAGGTGGTCCTCTTGCCGAAGAACACGTAGGCGCAGCTGTTGGGGTGGTCCTTCGCCACCTTCTCGACCAATGCGATCATGGAGCACTTGGGATAGTCCAGATGCGACGGGAGGTTCCCCAGCGCGTTCAGCCACGGAGCTTTGACAGTATCATCGGAGCTCAATCTTCTCACCCATCGGAATGTCCAGAAGTTCGGGTTTGGAAAGTATGCGTTGCAGCACCTCGAGGGAGCGGGCGAAGTACAGCCCGTCCGCGATGCGCTCGTCCAGTGTTATCCCCACGTCGACCACCCTGCGGACCTCGCGGGAACCGTCGTCTAGGATGGCCTCCTTCGACCGTATCGTCCCTATGGTCGCGACTATGGAGTTCGTGCCGTAGTTGTTCAGATGATGGTAGATGCTCGGGCATCCGATCGAACCGAGGTTGGAGAGGAGGACGGTGCAGAAGTTGGGGTCCCCCTCCGTGACGGATCTGGGGGTCTTGCCGTAGAAATCGAGGATCTTGACGATGCGTGCAAGCATCATCAGGATGGGGCGCGGGATCTTCGAAAAGGAATCCAGGGTCTTGTCCACGCCGTAGGAATCGGACGATCTGACGTCGCGTACCGATCCGACCACCTCCTCGGTCACCTTGCGGAGGGTCCAGTCGTCGTCGGCTTCGGTGATGATCAGGGATTCGCGGCTGCCGTCCTGGAAATCCCTGCGGGCGACGAATGCCAACGAGATCCTGTGGCGCATGTACATCCTGCGCCCGGAGACGTAGATGTTCAGGTCCGGGCGGAGCTGTATCAGGCGGGCGACGGCCATGATGACGCAATGGAAGAACTTCGTGCGGTCGCCTGTCTCGATGGCGTTCCTCTCGTCGAGGAACCTCATGAGTTCGGTCACATCGAGTTCGTAGTCGATGAAGACCTCGGCGTCCGTACGTTTGTCCATGATGTGGGGCATGATGGCATGCAGCCCGTCCACATCGCGTATCCAGTACGCGTCGCGACGGTCGCCCCAGCGTTTCTTACGGCTCATCGTCGGGCGTCTATCGATTTTTCATATATTATAAATACTGGCTCAAATCGGGGGTCCGAGGGGGGCCGGTGCCCCCGAGGACCGGGATCGATTCAGGAACTCGACCTCGCAAGAAGTCTTCTTGAACGCGACCGCCAGCGCGATCACGCCCGGCTGCATGCATTCGTCGATGTACTTCTGGTCGATGATCTGATCCGTCCCCTTCTTCAGGGCTTCGGACAGGTCCTTCCCGCTTTCGGGAGGGAGGACTTTTATCTCGATCAGTATCGGAGGGTTCCTGTTGTGCTCGTAGACGAACAGATCGGAACGGCCTTCCCCGGTGGATTTCTCCGCCTCCGCACGATATCCGCTGAACTTGAACACCATCCTGAGCCACGACTTGTAACGGTACTCGTCGTACCCGTCCAGGTACGCTCCGCCCTTCATCATCTCCTCGAGATCCTTCTTGACGAGAGCGGCGTCCCTCCGGATTATGTGCTCCATCAATTTCACGGCATCCGGCGTGCATGAACAGTACACGTGCCTCATGAGGACATCGTACTGCTTGCGGACCTCTTTGTTGGGGATCCTGATCCTCAGTCCGCCTTCGACCTCATCCGTGGTGAGGTATCCGCACGATACGAGGAGCGATACCACGTCGTCGAAGGTGCGGCGACGGTCCCCCGACCATATGACGGTGGCTGGATTGATCTCCTCGAACGGCGGAGTGCTGTCGGACGTGTAGAGGTCCGTGATATCCTCCAGCTCTTTGGGCCCGAAACCGGACAGGACCTCCACGAGCGTGTCGTCCTTCGATGTGGCGCACCAGTATGCGACGGGGGGTTTGTCTCTCCTGACCCCCTCATCGACGAATCTCGTGATGCTCCAGGGGTTGAAGATCTCGCACCCTCCGATGCGGTATCCGTCATACCAGTCCTTGGCCTCGGACAGCTTCCTGGCGGCGTATCCCCTGCGCCCATCCTCGGACAGTTCGGGGAATGTGTCGTCCGTCTGACGTTGGATGGCTTCCTCCACCTCTTCCGATGTAAGGCCGAAGTGTTCGGCGAACTCCGAAGACAGGACGCTGCAGTGATGAATGTGATTCAGACCGCTGGCGATCCCGTCCGTGACGATCCTCTGAACCCCCGTCATGACCGTGAATGAGAGGTATCTGTTGTCCTTCACGATGGATTCCATGAAGGACCCGTAGATCTCCGCGACCTCCCTGAAGAACGGCTTGCCGCAGGAATTGGAAAGGGGCTTGTCGTACTCGTCGATGAGGAGTATGGGTTCGATGCCGTGGTGGATCTTCAGCATCATGCACAGGATCTGGAAATCGCGTCCCGGATTCTCCGTATCCCCGCCCTGTATGCGTTCGAACCTGGATCTCAGGACATCATCCAGAGCATCCGATGTCGCGAGATAGCGGAAATCCTCCAGGGCCAGGTCGCTGACGTAGTTCCCCAGGTCCTTCCCGAACGCCTCCGCGCCCTCGGATCTGATGGAAGTGAAGCTCATCCTGATGACCGGGTAACGGTTCCTGTACCGCTCCCTGTACATCCCGTACTCGGGACACTGCTCGATCTTCAGGCCGGCGAAGCTGTCGTTCTCCGCCTCCTCCTCCGCGTATCTCGCGCTGAAGAAGCAGTCGATCATGGAGAGGCCCAGGGACTTCCCGAACCTGCGGGGCCTCGTGATGAGGTAGGCGCTGGACTTCCTCTTCAGCATCTCCCTGATGAGGAGGCTCTTGTCCGCGAAGAAGCCGTTCTCGCGGATCAGCTTGCGGAAGTCCTGTTCGCCTATCGCAATCTCCATGTCGTCTGTCGAATCGCCATTAGCTGTCTTATATCCTTCTCCGAGGCTCCCATAATGATCGCACTCGGTCTCCCCCATGGTCCTGATCTTTTCAACCATGGGAACTGACGCCGTCTGTCAGGTTATAAAGCGCGCCTACTGCAGTCAGTATTACAGGACGGTCTTCATTAGTTAGACCGGGCCATCCCCACACCATAAATACGCTCCGACGATTCCCAGAGTATGGATCTCATAGCGGTGGTGCTCATCGCCATCGGGTTGGCGATGGACGCGTTCGCGGTCTCGATATGCAAAGGACTCGCGATGCAGAAGCCCACCATCCGTTCGATCCTGATAATCGGACTGTGGTTCGGAGCTTTCCAGGCCCTGATGCCGATAATCGGTTTCTATCTCGGCGAGGCGATGTACGACCTCATCTCCGAGTACGACCATTGGATCGCGTTCATCCTCCTCGCGCTGATCGGTGCCAACATGATACGCGAGGGCCTGTCCGGGGAGGAGGAAGGCGTGGATGCGAGCATCGGGTTCAAGACGATGCTCCTGCTGGCGATCGCCACGAGCATCGACGCACTCGCTGTGGGGATCTCCCTCGCCATGACCGAGGGTCAGATCATCGAACCGGCCCTGATCATCGGCGCCATAACGTTCCTCATCAGCGCCTTCGGAGTGAAGATCGGAAGCGTCTTCGGCGACAGGTTCGGCTCCAAGGCGGAGATCGCCGGAGGGATCATCCTGATAGCGATAGGTGCCAAGATCCTCCTCGAGGGTCTCAAGATTCTGTGAGAAGACGAAGTCCCCGGGGCGGGAGGTCCCATCCCGGGGAGATGGAAATCATTCTTCGGACGCGGCCTCTCCGACGGACTCCTCTTTGGGCGTCTCGATCAGGAGGCACTTGTCCACATAGGCGTGGACCGATTCGGGGACCTCGGTCGCCTCGGACCCGTCCTTCTTGCGGAGCAGTCCCATGATCCCTTTCTTCGACCCGATGAGCGTATCGAGCATGGGTTCGATGAACTCCTTGAGGGATTTGTCGTCCCAGCGGTCGAAGATCCTGATCCTGTCCTCGTCGGTCATGGCGGAGATGCGGCTCCAGAGGCCGATGCGGATCAGGTCGTAGATGTGCAGGACGTCGTTGTCGTCCTCGCTGTAGGTCTCGGCGTTGTACCCGCTGTACTCGAGGTACTCGTCGATTATCCTCGGCAGGCACCAGTAGTTCCTGTGGTACGCGACCACCCTGCGGAACAGGGCGGGGATGACGTCCTTGAAATAGTCCGTCCCATCCCCCTCGTCATCCTGGTTCCTGGACATGCAGACGCAGTCCATGTAGATCGTGTAGTAGACGAAGGCCTTGCAGGACATGCCGGTGCAGGTGTCGATGTCGTCGCACAGCTTGTCGACGTGGGCCAGGACGTTGAACTCGATGAACTCCTTCTCCTTGTAGAGGATCATGTCGGCGATCGCCTTCGACATCATGCAGACGTACGAGTCGAGATGGACGTTGTTCGACAGGAGCTCCAGTCCCTTCCTCCAGTCCGCCAGGGCCTTGCCGTCCTCGCCCATCTCGGCGTAGACGTATCCCCTGATGAAGTAGCTGTCGTGATTGGAGGAACCCGTGGATTCGATGAGGTCCTCGGCGATGTCCATGGCCTTCTTGGTGTTGTCGTCCGCCACGGCGCAGATGACCTCCCTGAAGCGGTCCTCTATCTCGCTGGGGCGGATGAAGGAAGATACGTCGTCGCGACAGACGTTGATGATCTTGCCGCAACTCTGGCACACGTACCTTTCGGGGTCACTGGAATCGACCGCCCTGCCACAGTAGGGACAGGACATCAATGCGAAATCCATGTGTGTGAAAGCTGGCTGTTGGTATAAGAGCGTTGTCCATTTCACCGTGCGGAAGAAGGAATTAGTTCACGTGTCACGTTAACAATTCAGCCGATTCCGGTAATACGTGCGTTTCTCCGGAAAACGGAATGTTTCCCCGTTTTGCGAACGGTTCGTGTTACCCGATGCACAAGAATGAAGTATGAGTGCTACCAGAACGGCTCCGGCGTGCCATCAGTTCCCGGAAAATAACACGCGGTGCTACGCATCGGATGTTCCTGCTACCGCGGTCGCACGGTTCGGAAGTTCTTATTCCGGGTATCCAGAGTTTATAAATCCGTAGAATGCCAGCATATCCATCCGATAGAATGGGGAGTATCAAGGACTTCTTCGAGGACGACGTGAAGCGCTCCGTGTTAATCCTGGCGGTTTCCGCGGTGTCTCTGATCGTCTCCCTCGCGATAGGCGGAGACCTGCCGGTGGATCCGGCATGGGTCGCCATCGTCCTGTGCGGCGCTCCGATCCTGTGGGATGCCGCGACGGGGCTGATTCTGAGGCACGATATCAAGGCCGATGTGCTCGTGGCGATGGCCATCATCGCATCGCTGGCACTGGGCGAATGGTTCGCCGCCGGAGAGGTGGCGCTGATCATGGAGATAGGAGGGTTCCTCGAGGACTACTCCGCGATGAAGGCGGGCAAGGGGATCGAGGCCCTGGCGGACATGTCCCCCCGCACCGGGAGGATAGTGGACTCCGAAGGGGAGCGCGAGGTCCCCGTCGAGGAGATCGTTCCGGGACAGATCCTCAAGGTACTCCCCGGGGAGTCCGTCCCCGTGGACGGGAAGGTCGTTTCGGGAGAGACCTCCATAGACCAATCCGTCGTGACCGGGGAATCCATGCCCGAGGACAAGTCCGTCGGCGACCCGGTGTACAGCGGTACCATCAACCAGATGGGCGTGTTCGAGATGGTGGCCGAGAAGACCGCCGGCGATTCATCCTTCCAGAGGATGGTCGACATGGTGTCCTCCGCCGATCCGGAGAAGACCCGCATGGTCAGGACCGCCGATGTGTGGGCGACCAGACTGGTCGCCATCGTGCTCGTGCTGGCACTTGCGACCTACGTGCTCACCGGAGACATATACCGCACCGTCACCGTGATGATCGTCTTCTGCCCCTGCGCCTTCATATTGGCGACACCGACCGCCGTGGTCGCGGCCATCGGGAACCTGGCGAAGCGCGGTGTGCTCGTAAGGAACGGGGACGCCTTGGAGAGGATGTCCCAGGTAGGCACCATAGCCTTCGATAAGACCGGTACCGTCACCGTCGGGAAGCCCCGCGTGGTGGAGTTCTCGCCCGTCGGAGACTCCGATCGTGTGGCATCCCTCATGGCCTCGGCCGAATCCGG
Organism: Bacteroides ovatus; assembly: GCA_963611065.1. GTDB lineage: Archaea > Thermoplasmatota > Thermoplasmata > Methanomassiliicoccales > Methanomethylophilaceae > Methanoprimaticola. The sequence goes on along the minus strand of CAVDQR010000033.1, from coordinate 551 downwards.
CTCCGGGCACCCTCTCGCGAAGGCCTTCCTGGATTACGCGAAGGAGAACGGCATCTCCTACGAGAAGCCCGACACCTTCGCCATGACCGCCGGTCACGGCATAAGGGCCGGGAAGGACGGCGACGACATCATCATCGGGAACAGGGGGATCATGGAGTCCTCCGGCATCTCACTGCCCATCGATGCGCTGGAGCACGCGGACGAGCTCCACGATACCGGCGCCACCGTGGTCTTCATCGCCATCAACGGAGAGTACGCGGGATCCGTCGCGTTCTCCGACACGATACGCGGGACCGCCCGCACCACCATCGACGATCTGAAGGGCATGGATGTGAACTGCATGCTCCTCACCGGCGACAACGCGCGCGCCGCGAAGTTCATGGCCTCAGAGGCGGGGATAACCGATCTCAGGGCGGAATGCACCCCCGAGGACAAGGTCTCCACCATCGAGGAGATCCAGGCCGGAGGCGGGAAGGTGTGCATGGTGGGCGACGGAGTGAACGACGCTCCGGCGCTGAAGAGGTCCTGGGTCGGGGTCGCCATGGGCGCCA
>CAVDQR010000032.1:0-11108 GCA_963611065.1 Bacteroides ovatus | reverse complement strand
CGAGGACGTCGGCGGATTTAGCCACCGTGACCTGCGCGTACGTGGCGGGATCCAGGGATTCCATGATCTTGCAGAGATCGTTGAAAGAGCTCATGGGTGTTCCATTTCATGCTGCTTATAAAGCATACTCGAACGAAACTTCGACGGTACCGGAACCGATCCGGCCCCCGGAACCATCGATTCCGACGGACCTCCCCCTTTCCTCTATATATAATAGGTCACGGATGGGGCGCCCATGCAAGAATCCGACCTGTGGTTCGTCTTCATCGCGATCGTCGCGGTGCTCCTGTGCGCGGACCTCCTGATGAACAGGAAGGCCCACCACATCCCCATGAGGACCGCGCTGGCGCAGACGGGCGTATGGGTCGGGGTGGCCATCGCCTTCGGCGTCCTGCTGTTCTTCGTCACCGGGAACAGCGACCTGACGCTGGAATACTTCACGGCGTACGCCATCGAGGAATCGATGAGCATGGACAACCTGTTCGTGTTCATCATCATCTTCGCCTACTTCGGGATACGCGACGAGGATCAGCACAAGGCGCTGTTCTACGGCGTCATCGGGGCCATCGTGTTCCGTGCGATCTTCATCTTCGTCGGGGTCGAGCTGCTCAACATGTTCGACTGGCTGCTCTACGTGTTCGGCGTCATCCTGCTGGTCGTCGCGATCAAGACGCTCGTCGAGAAGGACGACGGGGAGGAGAAGGAGAACGCCATCGCCGCGTTCATGAAGAGGCACTTCAACTACGTCGACGACGCCCAGGCGGGCGGGAAGCTCATCGCGAAGGTCGACGGGAAGCGCGTCATGACCGCCATCCTCCTGTGCATCATCGTGATCGAACTGACGGACGTCGTGTTCGCCCTGGATTCCATCCCTGCGGTCCTGGCGATATCCAAGGACACCATGGTCATCTACACGTCCAACATCTTCGCGGTCATGGGGCTGAGGTCGCTGTTCTTCGTCATAAAGGGCGGAATGAACTCGCTCGCCTACCTCAAGTACGGCCTGGGCGCGATCCTGACCTTCGTGGCGGTGAAGCTGCTGATCCACGAGTTCGTGGAGATCCCCATCCTGCTCTCGCTCGGGGTCATCGTCGGAGTGCTCGCCGTCACGGTCGTCGCTTCGCTGATGAAATCCAAGAGGGACGCAGCCACGACGGAGTGATCCGGAGTCCGTACGCACGTTATAAATCGCCTTCCGATTTACCGCTCCGCATGAAGCAATGCATGGATTCCGAGAACCTGCACAGGCGTCTCAAGAAGATCCAAGGGCAGCTTGCTGCGATAGACAGGATGATCGACGAGGACGTCCCGTGCGAGGACATCATCGTCCAGATCAACGCCGTCAAGAGCGCCGTCCACAAGGTCGGGCAGATCATCATGGAGGGACACATCCACCACTGCGTCAAGGACGGCATAGAGCACGGCGACGCCGAGAAGACCATCGCCGAATTCACCAAAGTGATCCAGCAGTTCTCCAAAATCTGATTCCGGCGGCCTCTGTATACCCCCGTGGGGTATTAATACGAGTACCCCGTAGGGGTATACAGAAGGTGCATCATTGTCAGCAATGAGAGAAGCGATCTCGGAACAGAAGCTGCTGTTCGCGAGCATCGTAGTCGGAATCGTGTGCATCGCCATGGCGATGCTTTTCGGATGGGCGGAGCCGCTGTTCTTCGTGGCCATCCTCATCTGCGGTACCCCGATCATCATCGGGGCCCTCCGCGGGGTCATCGAGGACCACGACATAACGGCGGACGTCCTCGTTTCAATAGCGATCGTGGCGGCCAACCTCATAGGGGAGTACGAGGCGGCCGCCGAGATCTCGGTCATCATGCAGATCGGGTCGTTCCTCGAGGAGGCGACCGTCGGCAGGGCCAACTCGCAGCTCATGAGGCTTGAGGGATTGACGCCGAGGCTCGCCCGCGTCATCGGGGCCGACGGGGACAGGATGGTCTCCGTCGACGAGGTGAAGCTGGGGGATGTCGTCAGGATCGCCCCCGGCGAGTCCGTCCCGGTGGACGGCGTCGTGATCAAGGGCAACTCGTCCGTCGACATGTCCATGCTCACCGGCGAGTCCGTCCCGGTGGACATCGCCGAAGGGGACAGGGTGTCCTCCGGTACCGTCAACATGTTCGGATCCGTGGACGTGAAGGTGGACCGCGTCGGAGAGGACGCGACCGCCGCGCGCATGGCCAGGATGCTGGAGCTCGCCAGCGCCAACAGGTCCAGGATCGTCCGCACCGCGGACAGGTGGGCCGTGTACATCGTCGTCATCGCCCTCACCGTCGCCATCCTCACGCTCGCGTTCACCGGCGACGCATACCGCGCAGTCACCGTGCTCGTGGTGTTCTGCCCCTGCGCGCTGATCCTCGCGACCCCCACCGCCATCATGGCCGCCGCGGGGAACCTGTCGAAGCGCGGTGTGCTGATCAAGAACGGCAACGCCCTGGAGAACCTCGCCCGCGCGGACGTCGTCCTCATGGACAAGACCGGCACGCTGACGACCGGCACCATGACCTGCTCCGGATTCGAATCCACCTCCGACATGCCCGCCGAGGAGATCGCCAGGCTCGTATCGTCCCTGGAGACCCGCTCCGAGCACCCGCTCGGGAAGGCCATCGCGTCCCTCGGGGGACGCGCCGACGTGCAGGACTTCGCATACAGGCCCGGCCTCGGGATCGAAGGGACCGTCGAAGGGAAGAGGATCGTTGCGGGCAACAGGAAGCTCATGTCCGAGCTCTGCCCGGTCGGATTGGATAATGCTTCCGTGGAAGGCGGGAAGGCCGAGACCGACGGCATGACCGTGGTCTACGCCGGGATCGACGGGAGGACCGTCGGATTCGCGATGATATCCGATTCCGTGAAGAACAGCTCCGCCTCCGCGATCGGGTCCCTGAAGACCCTCGGATTGGAGACGATCATGCTCACCGGCGACACCGCTCCCGTGGCGAGGAAGGTATCCTCGTCCCTCGGGATGGACGACGTCGTCTGGGAATGCCTCCCCGAGGACAAGATGAGGACCGTGGAGCTCGTGAGGGAGAATCACGCCACATGCATGGTGGGCGACGGGATCAACGATGCACCGTCCCTGAAGCTCGCCGACGTGGGGATCTCCATGGGAGGCATCGGGAGCGGCATCGCCAGGGACTCCTCGGACATAGTGTTCCTGGACGACGACATCGGGAAGCTCGGCGGCGTGATCCGCATGAGCAGGAGGACCCTGCTGACCATCAAGGCCGGGATCGCGTTCTCCCTCATCCTGAACTCCGTCGCCATGGTCATGGCCGTGTTCGGCCTGATGGGTCCGGTGGCCGGCGCCCTGGTGCACAACATCGGGTCGGTCATCGTCATCATCGCCGCGGCGATGCTGCTCAGGTACGACTGCTGGGGCACATCCGCCGATGCGACGGCGCCTTCGGTATCGACCGCTTGACCCGGGCGGGTCCGCGGGATGCGCGGGCCCGTCCATACGACGACAGTCGACATCGTTATTCGACGATTGACAAACATTATATTCGGGTCCCCTCATGGGGACCCATGGCCGACGAAACAGACAAGCCGACCAAGAGATCGAACCCCGCCCCCTTGGGGCTCCTGGGGTTCGGCATGACAACAGTTCTCCTGTCCCTGCACAACGCCGACATCACGCCCCTGGACGGCGTGACCCTCATGATGGGCGTCTTCTGCGGCGGGATCGCCCAGATCCTCGCCGGGATCATGGAGTACAGGAACGGGAACACCTTCGGGACCACCGCGTTCACCCTCTACGGGGTGTTCTGGCTGGTGCTCGTGGGGATCAAGCTCGACATCACCGGAACGGGTTCCGAAGGGACCACCATGGGCGTGTTCTGCCTCCTCTGGGGGATTCTGACCCTGTTCCTGTTCATCGGGACGCTGAAGGGGAGGAACGCGACGAAGGTCGTGTTCGCCTCGCTGACCGTCACGTTCTTCCTGCTGGCGGTGGCCGACTTCTCCGGGAACGGGACCATAACGACCGTAGCGGGATTCATCGGGATCTTCTGCGGCCTGTCCGCCATGTACACGGCGTTCGCCGAGGTCCTGGCGGAGCAGCACGGGAAGGAGATCCTCCCGTTCTGACCCAAACCATCGGGCCCCGGAAGGGGTCCGGAATTCATTTTTCGATAAATTCAGCGACGGAACGAGGTCCGTATCGCAGAGAATCACGCACAGAACCGCCTCTATTCAGAGGAGTGTAGGAAGATAGTGCTCCCGACGGGATTTGAACCCGTGTCGAAGCCTCGAGAGGGCTTCATGATTGGCCGCTACACTACAGGAGCAACAAGTCTTGGCAACACAGCCTACTATTTATATGTTGCCTTGCAGACCTGTTATTTCAGAAATCGCTGGGGCGCACCGCGGGGAGCCTCTTGTGCTCCATCGAGACGACCTGCTTCCTTATCCTCTCGATCTCCGACAGCGGGAGCCCCGTATCCGTCGCGATCTGCGGGTCGGTGCGGTCCTGCTCCATGTCGTAGAGGATCCCGTCGAGGTTCTCGTAGGTGATGCCCATCTCGGACTCGTCGGTCTGTCCCTCCCACAGCCCCGCGGAAGGAGGCTTGGCGATGATGGGCTCCGGCACGCCGATGATGCGGGCGATCTGCCTGACCTCGGTCTTGTACATGTTAGCCAAGGGTGTGACGTCGCAGGCCCCGTCCCCGAACTTGGTGAAGTATCCCATCATGAGCTCGCTCTGGTTCGAGGTCCCCATGACGATGTAGTCCCTCTTCTTCGCCAGATTGTACAGGACGATCATCCTGCACCTGGCGGAGATGTTGCCCCTCTCCAGGGGAGTCTCCCTCCCGGAAAGGAGCACCGCGGCCAGCGCATCCACGGCGGGCTGCACGTCCACGACCCTGTACTCGGTTCCCCACATGGAGCTGAGTTCGGAGGTGGTCTTGTAGTCCTCGGCGGGGGTGACCCTGGAGGGCATGAACACGTTCAGGACCTTCTCCGGCCCCAGGGCATCGACGCAGAGCTTCGTGACCGTGGCGGAGTCGACCCCGCCGCTGAGCCCCACTACTACTCCCTTGCATCCGATCTTCTGGACCGTGCTTCTGATGAACCCCGTGAGGTCCGCGACATCCTCTTCCGTGATCTGAGGGATCTTCACTGTCATACTGTAGCGGTAATCCCTGGATGCGGATTTAACCCATGCGCCCGCGTGCATTAAGACGCGCCGGCGCATTGCGGATACCATGCGCGTGGAAGTGGCCCTGTGCCAGATGCGCCCCGCCATGGGGGAACCCGAAGAGAACGCGAAGACCGTCGCGGACCTCATCGGATCGGACCCGGCGGACGTCCTGGTGTTCCCCGAATCGTTCCTGACCGGATACGGAGAGAGGCCGGAAGGCCTCTCGGAAAGGATCGGCTCCTGCCTGTCGGAACTCTCCGACCTGTGCAGGAGGGAGGACAAGGCCATCGCCCTAGGTACGGCGAGGATGTCCCCGGAGGGAGCCCGCAACAGCATAGCGTTCCTGTCGCCTGACGGCGACGTCTTCTACGACAAGACCCACCTGGCGAGATTCGGCATCTACGCCGAGGATGGTTATGTGGGCGGATCGGGACCGGCCATGGGCAGATACCACGGGATCGGGTTCGGACTCAGCATCTGCTACGACATCTACTTCCCGGAGGTGCTCAGGCCCTGCTCCCTGTCCGGGGCGGACGTGAACATCTGCGTATCGGCGGCGGCGGTGCCTTCGGCCCCGTTCTTCGACAGGATCCTGCCGGCGAGGGCGCTTGAGAACGTCTCCTACCTGGCATTCGTGAACAACGTCGGACCGATGGCGGGATTGGACATGGCCGGACAATCTAGGATCGTCGATCCGTTCGGATGCACCGTCGCGTCGCTGGGTCACGAGGAGGGCAAGCTGCGCTTCACCGCGGACACCGATGAGATTGCTGAAATGAGGACGGTCCGCAGGCACCTGACGGATTTCAGAAGGGATGTGGACTGGCACCTGTGAGGTCCGTTCCCAGGACCTCATTCGCACCATGATAATCTTTATAATGGGGGACGAGTTCCCCCGACCTACAAGCCGAGATGGCCCAGCCCGGTAAGGCGCGAGCCTGGAAAGCTCGTGGGAACTTTCCCTCGGGAGTTCAAATCTCCCTCTCGGCGCTTCTCCAACCCTCCAATCGTCTAACGTCTCCCCGTCGTCACGCGCACGCGTTACTTTAGTTTATATAGCGCGTGAACATCCGCCACCTCGGAGGCGCGCGCATGATAGTAAACGCCGAACTGTACGTCAAAGATCTGCCGGGTCAGCTGGTCGGCTCCCTGGAACCCATCTCCGTCGTGGACGGGAACATACTGGGTGTCGTCCACAACCGCGAGAGGATCGTGAACCACCGCATCTGCATCAACATCACATTCGAGGTAGAGGAGGACCAGCTCGAGCGCCTCAAGCACATCTGGAAGTCCAAGGACATCGTCATCTCGAAGATCGGATCGGCCTACGAGACGTACACCATGGATTACATGCTCATAGGGGACATCGATGCCAGATACATCGAGGGTCTCATCAACAAGGCGTACACCATCGCCGACCTGGATGCGGTCGACGTCAGGTACTCGTCCAAAGCGACCGACTTCTCCAAGCGCACGGGGATGCTTTCGGTCAAGACCAAGAGCCAGGAGGATCTGGACAGGCTGGACGAGTTCATGGACGCGGAATGCCGCAAGACGGGCATCACCTACGTGAGGGGCGTTTGACATGAGGATCTTCATCTGCGGATTCGGAACGGTCGGACAGGGATTCTGCGAGGTCCTCTCGATGCGCGAGAGGTTCTTCAAGGACAGGTACGGAGGTCCCGTGACCATCGTCGGCGCCATGGATTCCAAGACCTACGCCTACGACCCCCAGGGGTTCGAGCCCCTGAGCCTCGTGCAGCGCAAGATCGCCACCGGCAGGGTCGGGGACAAGGCCTACGAGGACTCCGTCGAGATCCTCGGGAAGGTCGAATACGACCTCCTGGTCGAGGTCAGCCCCACGGACGTGAAGACCGGCGGGGTGGGATTGAAGAACATCCTCTGCGCCCTGGAGGCCGGGAAGGACGTCATCACAGTCAACAAGGGACCTCTGGCCCTCAAGTTCCGCGAGCTCATGGACCTCGCCGAGAAGAACGGATGCCTCCTCAGGTTCGAGGGATCCGTCGGAGGCGCCATGCCGATCATCAACCTCTGCCGCGAGAACCTCGTCGGCGAGAGGATCGAATCCGTCCGCGGGATATTCAACGGCACATGCAACTACATCCTGAGCAAGATGGACACGGGCCAGCCCTTCGAGCAGGCTCTCAAGGAAGCGCAGCAGCTCGGATACGCCGAGACCGACCCCACCAACGACATCATGGGGTACGACAGCGCGTGCAAGGTCGCCATCCTCGCCAACACCGTCTTCGGACGGAACGTGACGTTCAACGACGTCCGCATCACCGGCATCACGTCGATCACCGAGGACGCCGTCTCCCTGGCGGCCTCCCGCAACATGGTCATAAGGCTCATCGGGGAGGTCTCCGAGACCAAGCTGGAGGTGGGGCCGAGGCTGGTCCCCAAGAACCACCCGCTCGGCATATCCGGAACGCTGAACACCGCCCAGATCGTATCCGACCTGGCGGGACCGGTCACCGTCTCCGGAAGGGGTGCGGGAAGGCTCGAGACGGCCTCCGCCATCCTCAGCGACCTCATAGCCATAATGGACGACAGGCAAGCGAGATGACCAGGGTATTCGTCTACGACACCACCCTCCGCGACGGCGCCCAATGCGAGGGCGTATCGTTCTCGTGCGAGGACAAGCTGGACATACTGAAGCGCCTGGACGCCTTCGGCGTCGACTTCGTCGAATGCGGATGGCCGGGATCCAACCCCGGGACGGACGAGTTCTTCTCCAAAGCATCGGCTCTGAAGCTGGAGAAGACCTCCCTGACCGCGTTCGGCAGCACCCGCAGGCACGGCTCCAGACCGGAGGACGACCAGAACCTGAAGAGCCTGGCCGCCAGCCCTGCGGAATGGTGCTGCATATTCGGGAAGACCTGGGATTTCCAGGTCACCGACGCCCTCGGGATCCAACTGGAGGAGAACCTCCGCATGATCGAGGACAGCGTCGCGTTCCTCGTATCCAAGGGGAAGCGCGTCATGTTCGACGCGGAGCACTTCTTCGACGGCTACCGCTCCAACAGGGAGTATTCATTGGAAGCCCTCCTCGCAGCGGAGCGCGGCGGGGCGGAATGGGCCATCCTGTGCGACACCAACGGCGGATCCCTGCCCTCGGACATCTCCGAAGCGTGCAGGGATGCGCTCTCCGAGCTCAGGGTGCCCGTCGGGATCCACTGCCACAACGACTCCGACCTGGCGACGGCCAACTCGCTCGCCGCCGTGGATGCGGGCTGCACCATGGTCCAGGGGACCGTCAACGGCATAGGGGAGAGATGCGGCAACGCCAACCTGTGCACCGTCCTCCCCAACCTGGCGATCAAAGGCGGGAAGGACATCGGGAACATCGACCTCAAGGGACTGACGGGTCTGTCCAAGTTCGTCGGGGAGGTGGCCAACATGGTCGCACCGGCGGGTATGCCGTTCGTCGGCGAGAGGGCGTTCGCCCACAAGGGCGGGATCCACGTTTCCGCTCTGATGAAGGACACCCGCACCTACGAGCACGTGTCCCCCGAATCCGTCGGGAACACCAGGAGGATCCTCGTCTCGGACATGGCCGGCAGGGCCAGCATATCCGAGAAGCTGAAGGAGCTCGGGCTGGAGACGGGATCGGACAGCCCGGAGATCACCAGGATCATCAAGGAGATGGAGTCCAAGGGATACCAGTACGAAGGCGCCGACGCCAGCTTCGAGCTCCTCGTCAGGAGGATGAGGGGCGACCTGGAGAAGCGCTTCAGCGTCGACGGCTTCAGGATATTCATGGACAGCCGCGGAGGGGAGATGGTCTCCGAAGCGAGCGTCAAGGTCAGGAACGGCTCCGATGTGGAGCACACGGCGGCGGACGGGAACGGTCCCGTCAACGCCCTCGACAACGCCATGCGCAAGGCGCTGGAGAGCTTCTATCCGGACCTCGTGAAGATCAGGCTAACGGATTACAAGGTCCGCGTGCTGGACGAGAAATCGGCCACCGCGGCCAGCGTCAGGGTACTGATCCGTTCCACGGACGGGGAGAGCAGCTGGACGACCGTCGGCGCCTCCGAAAACGTGGTCGAGGCGAGTCTCATAGCATTGGTGGACTCGCTGGAGTACGCACTCAGCAGGAAGGAGGACAAGAATCCATGAGCAGAACCATAGTCACCCTCGTCGGGAAGGACCACGTCGGGATCATCGCCGCCGTATGCAATTTCTTCGCGGACAACGGGATCAACATCCTGGACATCAAACAGACCACCGTCCAGGACTACATCAACATGATCCTCATCGTCGATACATCCGGATACAAGCAGGGATTCGACAAGCTCAACGAGGGCCTGGAGGGCGTCGGCGAGAAGGTCGGCTGCATCATCAAGGCCACGCACGAGGACATCTTCGAGATGATGCACAGGATCTGAGAACATGGTAGAGCTCAGAGAGGTGTTCGAGACCTACGAGATGGTCTCCCACGAGAACCTCGACGTCAGGACCATCACCATGGGCATCAGCCTGCTGGACTGCATCGATCCGGACCTGGATGCCCTTTGCGGGAAGATCCACGACAAGATCGTCAGGCTGGCCGGGAGGCTGGTCGAGGTCGGGGACCAGCTCGGCGTTGAATACGGGGTGCCGGTGATCAACAAGAGGGTTTCCGTCACGCCCATCGCCCTGGTCGGCGGAGCCGCGTGCAGATCCCCTCAGGATTTCGTCAGGATCGCCAAGACCCTGGACGCCGTCGGGAAGGAGATCGGGGTCAACTTCATCGGAGGATACTCCGCGCTCGTCCAGAAGGGCATGACGCCTGCGGACAGGATGCTCATCGAGTCCATCCCCGAAGCGCTGGCGTGCACCGAGTGCGTGTGCTCGTCGATAAGTCTCGGATCCACCAGGACCGGGATCAACATGGACGCCGTGAGGCTCATGGGCGACATCGTCGTGAAAGCGGCGGAGGCCACCAAGGACAGGGACTCCATCGGATGCGCCAAGCTCGTGGTGTTCTGCAACCCGCCCGACGACAACCCGTTCATGGCCGGTGCGTTCCACGGTGTGACCGAAGCGGACTGCGTCATCAACGTGGGCGTCAGCGGACCCGGTGTCGTAAGGGAAGCGCTTACCAAGGTCCGCGGACAGAGCTTCGAGGTCCTGTGCGAAACGATCAAGAAGACGGCTTTCAAGGTCACCCGTGTGGGTCAGCTGTTCGCCAAGGAGGCTTCCAAGAGGCTCAACGCCCCGTTCGGCATCGTGGACCTGTCCCTGGCCCCGACCCCCGCGGTGGGGGACAGCATCGCGGACATCATCCACGAGATGGGGATGGAGTACGCCGGAGCCCCCGGGACCACGGCCGCGCTGGCGATCCTCAACGACCAGGTCAAGAAGGGCGGAGTGATGGCCTCCTCGTACGTCGGAGGCCTCAGCGGAGCCTTCATACCGGTCACGGAAGACAGCTCCATGGCGGAGGCCGCCGAGCTCGGCGCCCTGACGCTGGAGAAGCTCGAGGCAATGACATGCGTGTGCTCCGTGGGATTGGATATGATCGCTATCCCCGGGGACGTGCCCGCCACGACCATCGCCGGGATCATCGCGGATGAGATGGCCATCGGGATGGTCAACCAGAAGACCACCGCCGTGAGGGTAATCCCGGTCATCGGGAAGACCGTGGGCGACAAGGTCCAATTCGGCGGTCTCCTCGGGGATGCCGGGATCATGCCTGTCAACAAATACGGATGCGCCGACTTCGTCAACAGGGGCGGTCGCATACCCGCTCCGATCCACAGTTTCAAGAACTGATCGGATTCGAAACCGTTTCCAAACCACTTCCGTCCAATTTAATAGGAAAAATAATAGGAAAAATTTCCTAATAAATTTCCTAATAAATTTCCTAATAAATTTCCTAATAAATTTCCTAATAAATTTCCTAATAAATTTCCTAATAAATTTCCTAATAAATTTCCTAATAAATTTC
>CAVDQR010000031.1:0-11310 GCA_963611065.1 Bacteroides ovatus | reverse complement strand
GGGCTTCAAGAACCTCAACATGATGCTCCCGTTCGTCCGCACCATCGAGGAGGTGCAGGACATCACCGAGATGATGAGGTCCGTCGGCCTCAGGCGCGGCAGGGACTTCAAGCTCTACTTCATGGCCGAGGTCCCCGTGAACATCTTCATGGCGGACGAGTTCTGCAAGTACTGCGACTGGTTCTCGATCGGGTCCAACGACCTGACGCAGCTCACCATGGGATGCGACAGGGACTCGGACATCCTGGGGCACATGGGATACTTCGACGAGAGGCAGGAGGGCGTGAAGAGGGCCATCGCGCAGCTCATCAAGGTCGCCCACGCCAACGGGAAGCACGTCAGCATCTGCGGGCAGGCCCCCTCCGTGTATCCTGAATTCACCGAGTTCCTGGTGGAGCAGGGCATCGACTGCATCTCCCTGAACCCGGACACGTTCAACAAGACCAAGAGGATCATCGCCTCCGCCGAGCAGAGGGTCATCCTCAGGGACCTGAGGGAGCTCAGGAACAGGTCGGAGTGAGATCGCTCCGACGGGGCGGGTCCTCCCGCCCCTCCAACCCTTTTACGTCCGTCGCGACGGTTCTTCCCACTATTCCGGAACAGATGGATCTCTCCGAACGTCCGTTCCGGCATCCTTCATGAAATCGTCGGGTTGATACCGATGAAATCGTCGGGTTGATACCGATGAAATCGTCGGGTTGTCCTAAAACAACCATTCTTCGCCATATCTGTGCCAGACAGATCGTATCGTAATCCTGTTGTGCCGGTCGGATGTGACCTTTGAATGCAGTTTTTGATAAATGTTGAAAAATTCTACAACAAAAATTTTTGTTGAAAAATATCACAACATTCGCATGATTCATATACCGTCCGGACCATTACAGATCATGGACGGAATCATCGGACGCGAGAAGGAACTCTCTCAACTGGAGTCGATATACTCGCGGGAGGGGTTCAAGGGCCTGGTGGTCTACGGGAGAAGGCGCATCGGGAAGACCACCATCCTGGAGAACTTCGTGAAGGGCAAGCGTGCCCTGATGATCTACTCGTCCCAGGCATCGTACTACGAGAACTTCACGAGACTGAAGCGCAGCGCGTCCGCATTCCTGGGCCGCGACGTCTCCGGGATCGAATCGTTCTCCGAGGTCATGGACCTCATCGCCGACGACTGCCTCTCCAGAGAAGGGATCGTCGTGTTCGACGAGTTCCCGTATCTGATCGAGGAAGCGCCGTTCATCCCGTCCGTCATGCAGCTGTTCGTGGACCGCCTCAGGAACAGCGATGCCATGGTGATACTGTGCGGATCCTCCGTCTCCATGCTGCTGAATGAGGTGCACGACTCCGGCAGACCGTTGTATCAGAGATTCAGCCTGGAGATGAAGGTGGAGCCCCTGTCCCTCCGCGCATGCAGACAGTTCCACCCGGACATGGACGATCTGGAGGCCCTCAAGGTCTACATGCTGGTGGGAGGCGTCCCCCAATACCATCTGGCGATGGACCGCCCCACGTTCAGGGAATGCGTCGAATCATGCTTCCTGAGCAGCACGGGGGTGCTGAGGAACGAATCGGCGAGCATCGTCTCCGAATTGCGGCCGACATCGGACTACTCGGCCATCGTCGCATGCATAGGCGACGGCGTGACGAAGCAATCCAAGATCGCATCCAAGCTCCAATTGGACAGAGGGGAGCTGAGCAAGCGCCTGAAGAAGCTGGAGGAGGTCGGGATAGTCTCCAAACAGCACCCGATGCTGAACGCGCCCAGGAAGCCCGTCTATCGCATATCCGACGGTATCGTCGCCTTCCATTACGAGGTGCTGGAACACTTCGACGCGTCGAGCATGATCGCCTGGAAGGATTCCGAGAAGTACGATGTCATGGAGCAGACCGTCGACAGCTTCCTGGGGCACAGGTTCGAGGACGTCTGCGCCGAGTTCCTCAGGACCGAGTACAGGACCCTGGAGATCGGCAGATGGTGGGGTCGCGCCGAGACGGACGAGGAGGACGGTTACGAGAACGAGGACATCGACATCGTGGCCGATGCCTTGGACAGGAACGGGCACGGATGCTGGATCGCCGCGGAATGCAAATTCCGCAGGAGGGGGGCGAACCACGGCGACCTCTACAACCTGCAGAGGCGCTGGAGGTCCACCGGCGAGAAGACGGCACCGAAGTACATCGTGTTCTCGGCGATGGGTTTCAACGACGAACTGATCGACGATTCCGAGGACGGCCTCGTGACCCTGTTCGGACTCGATGAGCTAATGGGCAGGGCCGACCTGCCCGACCTCGACGGCCTGAGACACGCCCGACGATCAGCTCTTGTCGTCCTTGACGCTGTCCACCAGCCTCTGGTTGATCCCGTCGGCCTCCTCGCTGGGGAGGAGCATCGTCGTGATCTCCATGAACGGGTGCTTCGATCCCTCGATGATGTTCACATCGTCCAGGGAATGGAGGCCCCAGCGCTCGGCGGTCTTCTCGAGACCGATCTTCGTCTCGAAGTCGTTGGGGACCAGCACGATGGCCTTGAAATCCTTCAGACCGAGCTTCTTGGCCGCCATTATCCTGTGGTGACCGTCCACCAGGAGATACCCCTCGCGCCTCTCGACCACGATGAGGGGCTCGTTGAGACCCCTCTTCAGCTCGTACTGGCGGCCGATGAGCTCGTCCATGTAGACCTCCTTCTGGGTCGGGATGATCTCGTCGACGGGGATGTCCTTGTTGACCACCTTGAAGCGGAGGCCGTTCTGCTGCTCCAGGAAGTTCTTCACGGACATGACCTTGCCCGGACGGGACTTCTCGATCTGGGAGCGGACGATGTCGATGTTGGATATGATCCCCACGAGCTTCTTCTCGTCGTCCACGACGGGGAGGTTCCTGAGCCCGTACCTGAACAGGATGCGGGTCGCGTCGTCCGTGGACATCGACGGGATGGCGCACAGGGTCCCCCTCTTCATGACCGAACGGATCTTCGCGTTGGGCTTGTCTATGTGCCGGAGGAGCTCCTTGGCGGTCACGAATCCGAGGAGGTAGCCCTTCTCGGTGATCGGGAATCCGTGGAAGTTGGAGTTGATGATCTCCTGCCTTACCTGCTCGACCGTCATGTCCGGGCTGATGGTGTGGACATTCCGGATCATGTACTCTCCGACTGTGGCTTCTGGCATCGCTCCTGTGATTCCGTTGATACGATATGAACGCGTCGGACGGGACCGTGTCTGGATGGCCCCGGATCACCGCTTTCCGCCGTTCCGATACCGGGATTCCGCGTTAACGGTCCGAAGAGATCCCATGCCGGCCCCCGTGCCTGGTTTATATCCGCATAGGCTACGGGGCGCAAAGAGGAATTGAGATGGCAGGTCCATTAATGACAGCCGAATCCATCGAGGAGGAGACAAGGCTCCAGGATGCCCTCGGCAAGATCAAGCACATAGTCATCGTCATGAGCGGGAAGGGAGGGGTCGGCAAGAGCACCGTATCCTCCAACCTGGCCACCGAGCTCTCCAACCAGGGGCTCCAGGTCGGCATCATGGACGTGGACATAACCGGGCCCAACATACCCAAGATGTTCGGTGTGGAGGACGAGAAGCTGCACGTCCTGGACGAGAGGCTCATACCCGTGACGGTGCCCCCGTCGCTGAAGCTGATCTCCATGGCGTTCCTGCTCCCCGACAAGGACTCCCCCGTCATGTGGAGGGGACCGGTGAAGATGGGCGCCATCAAGCAGTTCATCGAGGACGTCAACTGGGGCGAGCTGGACTACCTCGTGGTGGACATGCCCCCCGGAACCGGCGATGAGGCCCTTTCCATCGTGCAGCTCATGCCCAAGGCGGACGGCATGGTCATCGTGACCACCCCGCAGGACGTGGCCCTCCTGGACAGCAGGAAGTCCCTGAGGTTCGGAGCGGAGACCAACGTCCCGATCATCGGCATCGTCGAGAACATGAGCGGATTCGTCTGCCCCCACTGCGGCGAGATCACGGACATCTTCAAGTCCGGAGGCGGGGAGAAGGCGGCGAAGGAGCTCAACGTGCAGTTCCTCGGCAAGGTGCCCATCGAGCCCGGCGTCGTCGACGCGGGCGACAGCGGCATGCCCGTGGTCCTGAAGTACCCCGATTCCGCATCCGCCAAGGCGTTCAAGTCTATCGTCGAGAAGATCAGGAAGACGGTGGAGCGATGCAGCTGATCGTCATCTCCGAAGGGGAGTCCCTGGACTCCTACGTGGCCGACGACTTCGGCCACGCCCCCTTCTTCCTCCTGGTGGACTCGGAGACCCTGGACTACAGGGTCATCGTGAACGAGTTCATGGATTCGGAGCAGGGCGCGGGGATGGCCGTCGCGAGGGCAATAGTCAGCCTCGGATGCGTGGATGCCGTCCTGACGGGCGGCATCGGCATGCACGGGATGGAGATCCTCCGCAAAGCGGGGATCGACGTCTCGTCCGACGAGGAGGGGACGGTCGAGGAGAGCATCCGCGACTATCTCCGCCGCGTCGAGAGAAGGAAGAAGTTCGAGAACCAGCCTTCCGAATGAAACTGCGGGGGAGAGGGTCAGACGGCCCTCTTGTCCCCCCATATTATCTTGTGGAGTTGGGGCAGGACCCTGACGTCGATGTTCTCGGCGAGGACCCTGTCGACGAGCTTCTCCATCTCCGCCGTCCCTCCGACGGGACCGAAGATGACGTTCGCCTCCGGCTTGTATCTCCTGACGGCATCCACGGCGAAATCCAG
Organism: Bacteroides ovatus; assembly: GCA_963611065.1. GTDB lineage: Archaea > Thermoplasmatota > Thermoplasmata > Methanomassiliicoccales > Methanomethylophilaceae > Methanoprimaticola. Next base: position 6,586 of record CAVDQR010000031.1, on the reverse strand, counting down.
ATCACTATCGCCGTCCACGACGAACTTGAGCTGGTCCTTCGCCTTCAGGATGTCCAGGTTCTCCCATCTCATCCTGTCGGTCATGCCCGACGAGGGGCACTTGATGTCCATGCTGATCATCACGAGCGGGTCGTCGGGAACATCGGACAGGTCCACGGAGCCGTTGGTCTCCAGGACCACCTGCTTCCCCATGGACACCAGCCTGCGGATCAGCTCCGGGGCCTCCGGCTGGAGCATCGGCTCCCCTCCGGTGAAGCAAACCCTCGGACAGTCCCCGACCCGGGCGATGATGTCGTCCAGGGACATCTCCTCCCCGCCGTCGTACGAGTACGACGTGTCGCACCAGCTGCAGCGGAGATTGCATCCGACGGTCCTCACGAACACCGTCGGGAGCCCCATCTGGAGCCCTTCGCCCTGGATGGACCTGAATATCTCACAGATTCTCATCGTGCTCGTACTCGATCTCGTCGCGGTAGCCCGCTTCCTCGAATCCCTTGAGCCTCAGACGGCAGGAATCGCAGTGTCCGCACGCCTTCTCGCCGCCGTTGTAGCAGGACCAGGTGAGCTGCAGCGGAGCGCCCAGCTTCTTCCCGCGCCTGACGATGTCGGCCTTGCTGTCGTGGAGGATCGGGGTCATGACCTTGATCGGATGCCCCTCCACTCCCGCCTTGGTGCCCTTGGCGAGCATCTCCTGGAACGCCTCGAAGAACTCGGGGCGGCAGTCCGGATATCCAGAGTAGTCCACGGCGTTGGCGCCGATGTAGATCCTGTCGGCGTCGATGGACTCGCACAGTCCCGCGGCTATGCTCAGGAACACGATGTTCCTGGCGGGGACGTACGTGACCGGGATCTCCTCGCTCAGCTCCCCCTCCCTGTCCAGCGGGACGTCGATGTCCTTCCTGGTGAGGGCGGAACGGTAGGAACTCAGATCGAGGTCGATGACCACGTGGGCGACGCCGTAGTGGTCGCACACGTTCTGGGCCGAGACCAGCTCCTTGGTGTGCCTCTGCCCGTAGCGGAAGCTGATGGCCGTGACCTCGCACCCGTCCGCGAGGGCCTGGGCGAGGGTCGTGGTGGAATCCAATCCCCCTGAGAGGAGGACGACCGCCTTCGGCATCGGAGCACCTCCGTGTACCAGGCCGTCTGCCCGCGCTCCTCGTCGAGTCCGATGGAAACGGAGCGGACGTTGGGCGGGAACTTGATGTCGTCGACCATCCTGAGGGTCATCATCTTCGACATCTCCTCCGCCGTGGTGGTGGGGATGTCCAGGAGGGTGACGTCCATCCTCGGGAAGACGTACCTCTTCCCGCAGGAAATTGCTTCCACGGACTCCTCCCCGATGTCCAGCTTGACGTCGTCCGACAGGGTCGGGAGCAGGGTCTTGTGGTCCAGCTCCTCGATGATGGCCTTCAGCTCCTTCTTCAGGACCACGAAGTCCATGATCATCCCCTCTTCGCCTATGTCCCCGTCCAGTCTGAGCCTCACGATGTAAGAATGCCCGTGGAGCCTGGAGCACTTCTCGTGCCTGGGTATGAAATGGCATGCGGAGAACCTGATCCCCGAATAGCCGCCGTCGATCTCCAATATCATCTCGATTCCTCCGTAAGCCTTCTGGCCAGTGCTATCGAATCCCTGTAATCGGTTTTGACCCTGGATGTGTCGACGAACACCCTGTCGGCGTTCACGACCGGCGCACCCAGCGCCTGGGCCCCTCCCACGAAGTGGAGGGTCCTGAACATGATGTTGCCCGTTATCCCTTCCGGAGCGATGACTATGCCGGCCTCCTCGATGGCGTCCTCCACCAGGATCTGGCAGTGGTACGCGTCGTATCCGGCGTCCTTGAGCATGTCCGCCACGGCGAGGGCGCTGTCGATGGATTTGTCCACGGCCGCGCACCTCCCCCTGTCCTCGCACCTTCCTCCGGACATCACCGCTATGCGCGGGTCCATGTCCATCCTCTTGGCGAAATCGGCCGCCCTGCGGGCGATGTCGAACCTCTGCTCGTCGGTCCATCCCTCGTCGATGCCGACGGGGGCGAGCATGAACAGCCTGCCTCCGGCGGGTTCGAGGAGGACCACGCGCTCGAGCTTCTTCAGTCCGAGCCCCCTCTTCAGTATCGGGAGCAGGACGTCCGAGGGCATGTCGCCGCGGACCGCCGCATCTATCTTGCCGGACACGAGATCGGACACGAGGAGTTCGGGATCGTCGTATATCACGACATTCCCGCCGGACGCCTCGGCGCTCGCCTCCACGTTGCCCCTGTCGGTGCCGCGCCCGATCCCGACTACGGCGTCGGTCGGCGTGCCCGCGAGCAGTTCTTTGGAACTCGTTATCATTCGCGAACGCCCCCTGCGCGTCCCACGGACACCATGTCCTCGCCGGACAGCTTGGGCTTCCCCGCGGGGACCTGCGTCTCCCTCCCGAACACCATCTGGGCCACGAGCCTGTATCCCTCCGGGACCGAGAACTCGTCGGCCACCCTGGCGTCGATGATGGGGTTGTAATGCTGGATGTTCGCAGCCAGACCCAGATCGTAGAATCCGGTCCAGACGGCGAACTGTATCATTGCGTTGCCGTGCTCCGCCCAAGTGGGGAACACGTCCGCGTACGACGGATACGTCTCCTTGAGACCGTCCGTGACCGAATCGATCTCGTAGAACAGCACGGTCCCCGCCGCTGCGGCGAAGCCGCGGAGCTTGACCTCGGTCCTGGCGAACCTCTTATCGTCGTTCACCTTGGCGCGGAGGACCTCCTCCACGATGCCCCAGAACCTCCTGTGGTCCTCCCCGGTCAGCAGGATCAGCCTGGCCGACTGGGAGTTGTACGACGAGGGGACCTTCGGCGCGATGCTGCGGAGCATCGCCAGGACGTCGTCCGCGGAGACCCCCGCGTCCTCGATCCTGTCGTCTAGCATGTATGCGGAATGCCGGGCGGCTATCGCGTCCTGATACTCCATGCCCCTGTGAAGGAGCCGGGCTATAAACGGTTGTGCCGAGACGTCCCGCTTTATCTATAAGAATGGCATCCTCGGCGTCATGGAGAGACCTCAAGTTCTGATGATCGCGTCGCTGTTGGGATTCGTCCTCATGCTGATCGGGTTCGTCGGATACGTGATGAACCCGACGACCGCTTACGAGGCGGTGTTCATCCTCGGACTGATCGCCCTCGCGGTATCCTACGGTCTCCTCAGCATCGGCAACAGGAGGGCGTCCTCCGATCTCCGTTCGGAACTCAACGACGAGGCCGTCAACGGATACGTCTACTACATGGACGGCGAGCCCTCGGACAACGGCGCCACCATCACCGACCTCACCAGGAGGTGAAGCATGCCCGCCCTCAACGCCGACATCCTCTACCTGATGTTCAACTCCGCCAACATGAACCGGTGGAACGACCACATGAGGCCGGTGGACCTCACCGAGCTGGACAAGCAGGCGCACAAGGCCGCCATCGCATGGGTCCTCGGGAAGTTCGAGGAATCCGCCGGCAGGGAGGTGGACTGGCGCAAGGTCATCGAGCATACGCTGTTCTCCTTCATCCAGAGGTCCGTCCTCACGGATCTGAAGCCCCAGGTGTTCCACAGGATCGTGTCGGAGCGTCGCGACGACGTCAACAAGTTCGTCATGTCCGAATTCGACAGGCTCGTCCCGGGATCCGACCCCGGATTCAGAAAGAGGCTCATGGATTTCCTGGGATCGGACGAGGATTCCGAGGAGGACAGGATCATCCGCGCGGCGCATTATCTGGCGACGCGCTGGGAGTTCAACCTCATCTACGATTCCAACCGCTCGCTGTACGGGATCGACAACACCCGCGAAGAGATCAACGACCAGATCAACCAGTTCCGCGACCTCGCCGGCGTCTCCGAGTTCGAGGACAGGGGCAACACCTTCGATTTCATCGACCTCATCGGACAGCTCAGGTTCCAGCAGCGCTGGGCCAGGACGCCCCGCGTCCCCAGGACCACGGTGCTCGGGCACTCGCTGATCGTGGCCAACATGATGTACCTCCACGACCTCGACTGCGGGGCATCGGACAGGAGGATCTACAACGACTTCTACACCGGTCTGTTCCACGACCTGCCGGAGGTTCTGACCAAGGACGTCATCACCCCGATCAAGGCGAACGTGGACGGCCTGGCGGCCATTCTCGAAGGATACGAGAGGGACCTCGTGGAATCCACCATCATGCCCCTGCTGGAGGAGGGATGGCGCGACGAGTTCAGGCTGATGGTCTACGACCCGTTCACCGACATCGACGTCGAGGGGTTCGGCGAGAGGGACGGCTACGACCTCAAGGCCTGCGACCACATGGCCGCCTACATGGAGGCGTTCATATCGAGGCGCTACGGGATAACGTCCAACACCCTTCAGGAAGGGGAGCGCACCATCCGCGACAAGCTCGTCGAGAGGGGCGAGGGGATAAACGCGAAGGGACTGATGGAGGACTTCGACCGCATGCGGATCCGAGGTCCCCCATCGGTGTTTCATTTTCAGTTGTGACCGTCGATCACTTCGAGACCGCGCATGTAGGGCCTGAGGACCTCGGGCACGGTCACGGTGCCGTCCTTGTTCTGATAGTTCTCGAGGATGGCGACCATCGTCCTGGGCAGGGCGAGACCGGATCCGTTGAGGGTGTGCACGAACTCGCTCTTGAGGTGGGGCTCGCGCCTGAACTTGATCCTTGCCCTGCGGGCCTGGAAGTCACCGAAGTTGGAGCATGAGGATGCTTCGAGATAGGCGTCCTTGCCGGGGGCGTACAGCTCCAGGTCGTAGCACTTGTTGCAGGAGAAGCTCATGTCCCCGGTGCACAGCAGGAGGACCCTGTAGGGGAGGTCGAGGGCGTTGATCATGTCCTCGGCGTTCTTCCTCAGCTCCTCGAGCCTCGCGGCCGAATCCTCGGGCTTCACGAAGTTGACCATCTCGACCTTGTTGAACTCGTGCACCCTGATGATTCCCCTGGTGTCCGCGTGCTTCCCGACCTCCCTCCTGAACGAGGGGAGGTATGCGGTGTAGTAGATGGGGAGGTCCTTCACGTCCAGGATCTCGTCCTGGAGCAGGTTGGTGATAGGGACCTCGGCAGTGGGGTTCAGGAACATGTCGTCCCTCTCGAGGTAGTACATGTCGTCCTTCAGGTTGGGGTACTGACCGGTTCCGATGACGGCCGCCTTGTTGACCACCACGGGCGGGAACAGCTCGGTGTATCCCTGGTCCTGGTGGGTGTCAAGGAAGTAGTTGATGAGGGCCCTCTCGAGCCTCGCTCCGGCTCCCTTCAGGCAGTAGAAACCGCTTCCCGCGACCTTGACCCCCCTGTCGAAGTCGATGATGCCGAGGGCCTCGGCGATCTCGAAGTGCTGCTTGGGGGCGAAATCGAACTGCCTCTTCCTTCCGGCCTCGTAGACGACCACGTTCTCGGTGTCGTCCTTCCCGAGGGGGACGTCGGGGGCGGGGATGTTCGGGATGTTGAGGACGCAGTCGGTGCGTATGTCCTCGAGCTCGGCCATCCTCTCGTCGTTCGCTTTGATCTTATCGGAGACCTCCCTCATCTCGGCGATCTTCGCATCCTTCTCCTCGCCCTTGGGCATCTTGGAGATCTGGAGGGAGACCTCGTTGCGGGTCTGTCTCAGACGGTTGTTCTCGTCGGTGAGCGCTCTCCACTCGCCGTCGGCCTCCAGGAACCTGTCGAGGATCGCCTCGTCCTTGTTCCTGTTCCTTAGCATCGTCCTGATCATGTCAGGCTCGTTCCTGATGACGTTGACGTCAAGCATCGTGATGACCTCGGATCGGATCCTCAGAATTTCTTCTGGCAGAGCGAGGACCATGTCCTCTTGTCGGTCAGGACCATGACCCCTCCGCGGACGTCCACGACGACGCAGCCGACCGCTTCCTCTATGGCGGCGGCGGCCTCCTTGGCATCGCCGTCGGAGTTGGAGAGCACCTTGGCCTTGATCAGGCGGTTCTTCTTGAGCTGCGCTTCGATCTCGTCGAACAGTCCCTGATCCAGACCGTCCTTGCCCACCCTGACGGTGGGGCTGAGGTCGTTGGCGCGCCTCATCAGCTCCTTTCTGGCGTCCTTCTCGCTCATGTGATTGCTCCTTGATGTACGGCCTGCGGGATATCCTCCCGCAGCATCCGCATGTTGTGCGCACCATGTGCCCGTCCACCCTGACCCTGCAGTCGAGTCCGGGCAGGAGCGGTACCAGGCATCCGTCGCAGTAAGGACGGTCCTTCGGCATGGGCACGCGCGTCTTCCCGCTGATCCTCCTGGCCAGATCCACATAGCGGCTCGCGCGGTCGATGCGACCGGCGCGGACGGCCTCCTCGGAAAGGTCCAGGAGTCTGGAGATGCGTTCCTCGCCGATCTCGGCGACGGCATTCTGCGAGATGCGCCTCTTCCCCATGGTGCTCCGGGCGCTCCATAAGCCCCCGACTATTAAAGGTTCCTGGGTCCGATAATGCGCGCGCGTTCAGGGGAACGCCATGGACCTGAGATAGTCCCTGACCTCGAGCTCCTCGCCCTCGAAGTCGTCGTCGGACTCGGCGTAGGTCTCCCAGAGGAACAGGAAGTACTCGTGGAAGGCCATGAC
>CAVDQR010000030.1:9280-11372 GCA_963611065.1 Bacteroides ovatus | reverse complement strand
GATCGTCCCGTCCTTGAAGCAGCTCACGCCGTTCTTCTGTCTCAGGATTCCCTTCTCGACGGCCTCGCAGGTCTTGGTCTTGGAGATCAGGGTGTCGAGGCACTTCAGATCAGTGGGGCGTTCACCGACGGTCTCCAGGGCGGCCTTGTACTCCTCCTCGAGGTTTATCTGCATCGGGGCGGGTCCGAGGTTGCCGAAGTCGTTCTGCTTCGGGGTGTATTCGGTGTGGGAACCGCAGGTCCTGCACCAGTTCCTGTACGTGTATGTGCGGCACACGGGGCACAGCCTGTTGCCGACTTCGACGGTGATCTCCGGCTTCCCGCCCTTGCGGCTGGACGCCGATGCCTTGGACACGGCGATGGCGGCATTCATCTCCTTCCCCGAGTCGGCGTCCTTGCCGACGGGGAACAGGGAGTGGACCTTGGGGGTCATCTCGCGCTCCTTCGCCTTCTCGGGACGTCCCATCCTGGTGCCGATACGGGTCATGGCGCGTGCGCGCACCTCATAGCCCGCCGCTTTGCTGACGGCCTCCAGGGTGGAGCCTCCTTCGAGTTCCTTCGCTTTGACTATGCGACCGCCTTCCGCGCGGAGTCCGAGGCAGTCCATCATCGGGACCGAGTACAGCTCATCGATGATTATGCGTCCGTCCCTCACGACATGGAGCGCGCAGAGGTCCTCGAGCATGCGCTTGGAGACCGGTTCCTTGGGGATCGACAGGTTGGTCCCGTCGTAGGTCCCCGTCGACACGATGGCGTCCCTCAGAGCGATGATGCGGTCCAGAGGGTAATCGGACCAGAACAGGTTGAACTTGGGGTGGAGGGGCACGCCCATCGAGGCGCACATCTCCTTGGCACGCTCGTATGTGGGATCCCTCCAATCCTCCGGGAGGTCCCCCTTCTCCTTCAGCTCGAGCTCGTGCCATTCGATCGGATATCCGCACGGGACCAGGGTGTGGTTGTTCTCGCAGAACTCCCCGAAGGGGACGAGGATCTCCCCGTTGTCCACGATCTCGGCGATCTGGTCGTGCACCTCCACCGCCTTGGCGACGGTGCCGCAGTAGACCAGGTCCCCGTTCTTCAGGAGGACCGTCGGGCCTTCGAGCATATCGCACGGGGTGACGACGCTGGCCTTGCCGGGTCTCTCGATCTTCAGCTGGGTGCCTATGGCCATGAACTCGTCCATGACGTACATGCTCGCCACGCTGTAGGCCAGCGATGCCAGCCCGGAGGTCCTGGCCCTCCCGTATCTGAGCCTGAACCCTCCGACGGCGCAGGGGTGTCCGAAGATCGGACGCCCGGCGACGATGTCCATGAGGTACTTCTCCTTGGGCTCGACCCTCTTGGGGGCGTTCTGGTCCTCGGCCTTCTTCTCGGTCTTGTGGGCGTCCAGGAACTTCCCTATGAACTCCCAGCCGGTCATCTTGAGCTTGTCGACGTGCTTCTTGAGCTTGGATGCCTTCTGACACATCCCTTCGGCTATGACCAGGCACGCCCCTCCCCTGACCCTGTTGGTCTCTATCCTGGGGAGGTCCCTGAATCCGGAGATCTCCATCTGCTCCGTACCTTCGCCGTCGACGCAGACGGGGCAGTTCCTGACGATGAGGTCGATCTCCTCGGATGTGGGGGTGTATTGGAGGTGCTGGCATTGCTTGTAGAGCGGGATCTCCTCGTCGAACCTGGCGATCTCGCCCTCGGTCGGTTGGTACTTCCCGATGCCCAGCTCGGTCCTGACGACGTCCGCGATCAGCACGCTCATCGCCTGTCCGGTACCTCCCGCGGCACGGATCGGACCTGCGAATATCAGGTCCACGTAGTTCGTTCCGTCGGCGTTCTTGCCGATCTTGGTGTCCGCGATCCCCTCCAGGGGAGCCACCAGGATGCCTTCGGTCAGAACGGCCAATCCGACCCTGACGGCCCTGTCCAGGGCCTTCTCGGTGCTCTCGGCGGGACGCTTGGCCATCTCCTTGGCGACCATCAGGGCCACCAGCTCACGGTTCCCGAATTCGGCGGTGAGCCTGCGGATGTCCTCCGCAACGCCCTCGACGTGATAATCGTCGAGGAGCTTCTCCACACGGGATGCGAGGTCCTCCGCC
>CAVDQR010000030.1:0-9214 GCA_963611065.1 Bacteroides ovatus | reverse complement strand
GATAATCGTCCAGGAGCTTCTCCACACGGGACGCGAGGTCCTCCGCCTGGGGGACCTCCACATCGATCGACGGGTCGAAGCCCATCTTCCTGGCGGTGCGGGCGATGTCGTAGCATTCGTCCTTCATCGCGGAGAGCTTGGCGAAGTACTCCGCCATCTCCTCGCTGTACGCCGGGCCCTGGGCGCTCATTCGATCGGGGCCTCCGCGGCCTTGCGGCGCGCGATGGAACGGAGCTCCTCCATGATCCTGCCGGTGAGGACATCCATCTCCTCGCCCGTCTGGGCGGAGAAGCAGATCCTGTCGCCTCCGCTCTTGAAGACGTCGCACTTGCTCTCGGCTTCGATTATGGGGACTCCCTTGAATCCCTCCTTGACGGTGCGCAGGAGCTTCTCCTGGACGGCCATGGGGAACCCGCAGGTCTCCGACGGGTCGAGAACGAACAGCATGACGTCCGTCAGATACCTGAGCGCGAGGACGGCCTGCTTCTCGATGTCGTTCCTGGCGTCGAACTCCCTGTCGAGGAGTCCCGGGGTGTCGATGATCTGGTACTTCCTCCAGTCGTCCTGGATGTGTCCCACGATGACACCCTTCGTGGTGAAGGGGTACGGGGCGATCTCCGGCTCGGCGGACGAGAGCACCGTGACGAGGTTGCTCTTGCCGACGTTGGGGAATCCGGCGACGACGACGGTCGGCAGCGCGGGGTCCACGGCGGGGAGCTTCCTGAATTTGTTCTTCGCATCCTGGAGGAACAGCAGGTCGTCGGAGATGCGGTCCACATAGGAGTTCAGCCTCCCGTAGAAGCTCCTCCTCGTCGCCTCGACGATCTCCGGGTCCTTGGTCCTGCGGATGTCCTTGAGGGTGTCGTTCTTGAGCTTCTCGGCCTTGGTGGCGCACCAGTTGACGGCGCCCAGGGCCTTCTTGTAGCGGTCGATCCCGATGACGATGTCCACCAGCTCCGGGAGGAAGTCGTCCTCCTTGTCGAGCCTGGGGAATCTGTCCACGTAGCCCCTCAGGGCGGTAACCACGATGTCCCCCGAAGCCGTCACCTTCGCGAGCGCGGTCTTCTTCTTGGTGTCCAGAGCGTTCGTCCCCGTCTTGCGGATCTTGGATGCCCTGTGGAATGCCTTCTCCATGAGCTCCTCCGAAGTGAGGACAGTCGGGATCTTGAAGTCCATCGCGGCCATGTTTCCTCCCCATCGCGCACGTGATTATAAAGGGTGGGTTGGGGGCGCGATTGGCGCCCCCTCGCACATCCTTCGCATGTCTGGCTCATGCGAGCGTCACCGTCGCCTTGAAGAGCCAGAGGTCGTGGGTCATGGTGTCCTTCGGGCCTAGCTTCGAGGGTACCACGGCCTTGGGGCAGTCCCTTGCGAGGATGCCGAACTCTATTCCCGGATCCCCCGTGTCGATGCCCGCGATGCGGGTCAGGGATGCGAGGTTGGTCCTCAGCACCATGCACAGGTCCATCTTGGGGAGGTCGGCTCCCTTGGACAGGAGCTCCGGGAAGCCCACCCCGGCGTGCAGCATGACCTCGAGATCTATGTTCTCCGTGAACATAGCCAGAGGGTCGATGCTGTAGGGATTCTTGATACCCAGGAGGAGGGATTCCACCTTCCCCGCGACGTACTTCAGGCAGTCCTTGACGAGGTCCCCGTCCGTGCGGAAGGCCACCCTTATCCCAGAGGTCACGGTGGATGTGGCGTCCTTCAGGTCGGCGCTCACGAACACCGAAGCGTCGATGATCAGGTCGGCCACGAGGTCGATCAGCTCCTCGATCGTGAACCTCACGAGGTACTGGATGAACGCCACCAGGGAATCCAGGTCGGTGATGCTCCCGATCTTCCCGAACGACTTCTGCACCGCGGACCACACGCAGTCCTTCATGGCGTCGATGTTGAACTCGGAGGTGACCCAGTTGCCGTTCGTGCGCCCCATCGTGCCGGTCCTCTTCACCCATTCGGAGGATCCGTCGTATCCCCTCTGCCAGGTGTCCCCGTCGTCGGAGTTGTCCTGTTTCATCTTCACCTCCTCGACGATGTCGCCGTTGGCGTCGCGTATGACGAGCTTCTCGGCGCTGCGGGAGTCCTGGCTCGGATTGTTCACCAGGGTGAAGCTCGGCTTCACGACGAGGAACTCGCCCTGGGCGAGCGTTCCCGACAGCTCCGTCTTCTCATCCTTCTTCTTGGATTCGAGGCACAGGGTGTATCCTGTCAGGTCGATGGCGCCGTCGGTGTTGTTCAGGATCTCCACCCATTCGTTGCCGCGGTCGGTGCCGGCGGGATTCGATTCGTACTCGTTGATGAGCAGCCCGGTCTGTTCCTGGGACTTGCATCTGAGCTCGAATCCCGCGTCCAATCCGACGTTCACGCCGAGGAACGGCACGGGGATGTTGCTCAGCGCATCCCCCACCCCGGGGATGTCGCTGAGGGTGAGTCCCAGCTCGTGATAGTCCTCCAGCTTGGGAGCGACCAGGGATATCTTGTTCTTCCCGGCCTTCCCGGTGACCGAGAAAAGGTACTTGCTGCTCTTCATCAGGGGATCCACGTTGGCGCTGACGGACCAATCGTCCCCGGCGATGCCCCCGGAGCCGGTGATTAGGAGGTTCTCGGCCTTCACGTCCCCGCGGACCTTGGCGGTGATCCCCGCGGTGACGGTCAGGCCGGACACGGGCATGCTCATCTCGGCGGAGAACAGGGTCTTGGTCTTGGATTTCCAGGTGATGGCCGAAGTCTTGATCACCAGGGTGCATCCGAAGAACTGGAACGTCAGGGACTGGTCGCCCATGTTGATGTCCACCAGGATCTTGAGCGCCGCTTCGGATATCAGGGCCTCCAATCCTTCCGTTATCATCCTGGAGAGCTCGCCGACAGGGTCCATGAAGATGTTGTACAGGTCGATCAGATGCTCGTAGACGAATCCCGCTATGTCCCTCAGCGCCTCCGCCAGCTCCGTGGCCGCCCCGCGCATCGCCTCCATCAGCTTCCGGAGGGGTTCTATGAGCGGCTCGAACACCTCCAGCAGTATGTCCCTGACGTCGGTCCAGATGGTACAGCTGGGTTCGTAGACCACGCCTTTGAGGGCCCACCCGGATGCGACGGTCACCTCCGTCGTGGTGTCCACCTCGAACCCTCCCTTGACGGCCGACGATGTCGAACCCATCGCCTGCGCCAGGGTGCCCGATCCTTCCACCTCGTAGTCAACCCATCCGCGGACCTCGATCCTGAACGTGGTGGAGTATGCCGCGCTCTCGTCCTCCCTGAATCCGACGGTATGGACGCCCTCGGGACCGTGCACGACCACGACCGGGGGTTCCGAGGTTATCTGCAGCGAGAGGGTCTCGACGACCTCGCGCCCCGCGGAATCGGTCAGATGGAACGTCTCCGATCCCGGCAGGTCCACGATGCCGCCGTAGGGGTTCAGGGCATCCATCTCCAGGATCTCCTTCACCATGACGTCCGCCGTATCCTCCACGGGGACGAGGATGTCCAACAGGCTCAGGCCGTAGGAGCAGACGGCCGTCAGCGCCTTCTTGATGATGCTCCCGTCGCCGCCCTTCACCTCCTTCAGGGTAGGGATCCCGGAGAGGTCGGCGTACACCGATGAGCGGTACGATGACAGCGCCTTCGTCACGTCCTTGGAGGCCATGAATTCCTCGATATCGATGTCGAGCTCCTCGTTCCCGATCAATTCCGTCACGGCGGAGCGGATCCTGTTCTCTAGTTCCTCCTCCAATACGAGGTCCGAAGCATGGTCCATGACCTCGTCCGCCAGCTTGCCGTAGAACTCGTCGTAGACCTCCCCCGAACGGAGGGATTCCGACACGGTCTCGTCGATGGCGTCCATGCATCCGTCCACCGCGTCGAGGTACAGGGATGTGAGGGCCTCGATGAAGCTCTCCTGATCGTACGGATCCACCTTGACGGACACCGTTCCGAGGTCGGTGCGCTCCGCCAGACGGACGGCGGCGCCGTTCAGGACGTCCATCACGAAGTCGCGGACGTAGTTCCCGTCCGACTCGTAGTTCTTCTTGAACTCCTTGAGCCAGCCCTGGTCGAAAAGATCCGCCGTGGGGTTGGATACGGATATCATCATGTCCCCGACGGAGATGGTCGTGACCCCCGCACCGGGATATCTGTAATCCTCCTCGGAGTATCCGTTGGCGGCCATCATGTCCCTGAGGTACGGGACCCCGCTGACCCTCTCCTTCCCGCTGAGGAAATCGCTGAGGGAACTCAGGGCGCCCTTCAGGGGATTGAGGATCCTGTCCACCGCCTCGATCCAGTCGAACGCGTAGAGGTAGTCCATCCATTTGATCGCGACATCGTCGATGACGGCCGCCATCGCCTGGGCGTAGATGGCCGAAAGATCGATGGATATGGTCCCGTCATCGGATGCCAGCAGGTCGGCGAGGTCCGCACGGTCCTTCAGATCCACGGAACCCCCTCCGTCGCGGAAGCATATCTCGGAGATCGCATCGATGCAGAACCGATACGCCTCCTGCACGTCGGATTCCGTCAGTATCTTGTCGGTGCTCTTGTATCCGTACGCGTTCAGCCCGCCGTACCCGTTGAGCACCCTGTACTGGGCTATGGATGTGAGCTGATAGGAGAGCATCTGCGACAGCGAGATGCTGCCCTCCCCGGCCATGGATTCCATCAGGGATGCTCTGTCCAATGCAAGCGGGAGGGCGTAGTTGCCGTCCGTGTAGACCGTGAGATCGGTCTCGGTCGATCCGGATTGGGATTCGATCCCGGCGGTGACCGTACCGGTGCCGCGGATGTATGTGGGGGTGTATCCTAGGGTGCCGTCGGAATCGGTGATGCCCATCGGTTCGGAGCGGAGCTCCACGTCGTGGGAGATGTAGGTGACCGTCGTGCCCCCGCTCTTCATCGGGAACTGATAGTCTATCCATTCGACGATCCTGGATTGGATGGTCTCCGCACGCTTCGCCAGGCTTCCGGCCTCGGCGTCGGCGGACACCGAACGGATGATCTCACCGAATCCCCGGTTGATGTATGATGTCACATCGGAAACGGCGACGTCGACGGCGTCGATGCCGTCCTTGACCCCGTCCGTCGCATCCTCGCTCCGGCTGTAGTCGAAGGAGACGGCGGCCGCGAAGACGGACACGAGAAGTATCGTCACTGCAGCTATAGCGAAAGGCATGCTTCCGCGGGTGTCGTTCTGCCTCATGACGGAGGTTTTTCCGCTTGAGATTATAAAAGGCGACTACTGCAGTCAGTATTACAGGATACTCTTCATTAGTTAGAGTAGGTTCGGGGACCGCCTCGGGGACGGCCCCCGGAAAGTTTTTGGAAGATCATGCGGAGCTCTGCTGGCGCGCCTGATGCCTCATCTCGCGCTCCTGCTTCTTCTCCTTCCTCTTCTCTTCCCTTTCTTTCTTGGTTTCGACGTGCTTCTCCTTCATTGCCATTTTTCTCACCTTGCTTTCGTCGCATCCGTCGGATTTGACGAGGCGGACCGGCATTCGGATGGCTCCGGCAGGGGTGATCCCCTTCCGGGTCGTCGGAGTATGCATTGTGCGGAACGGGTATTTCAAATGAGCAGTTGTCCAATCGAACCGATTATTGGGTGGATGGATGAATATAAATCGGGCTTCGGAAACTACAGGTGCGCACATTGCGTGTGCTCGGTTATCTGAAGGGATGATGAGAAGGAAGGAGTTTGCCGCCCTCGCGGGCGGACAGTGTTTCAGGCCTCGCCGGTGATGCCGGCCAAGCGTGTCCTGACGCGTTCCCTGACCTCGGGGAGCATCATCACGCTGAGGACTTCGACCAGACTGTCCCAATCGTCCTCGCTCACCATGACAACGTTCCCGGACTCGGCGGCGATGGTGATCTTCTCTCCGCAGAGTGCTCTGCTCACCAGTTCGCTCATCCTCTCCTGGGCCCCATCGACGTTGTAGGTTGCCATGAGCCGAGCCACTTTGTTTCTGTATTTAAAGCAAACCGAAATTCGTTCGAGACATGCAATCGGTCTCTGGGAATTAGACGGATGAACGGAATAATGGGAGGATAATAGCACGTATGTTCTGTCCTAGAAGGGAAAAACCGCTCTTCGGACATCCGTGCTAAGGGAATAAGAGGAACCTCTTCGTCCGAATGACGGAGAGGTCCCGGCGCGGCCGTCGCCGCACCGGATTCAGTCTTGGATGACCCTCACGCGGATGGGCTTCCCCTTGAACTTGGTCTTGGTCAGGTCCATGGTCATCCTGTTCCCGAAGTCCTTGTGGACCTCGACGACGGACGACTCGTCCCCGAGCTCGATCTTCCCGATGGAGACGTCCCTGACCCTGGCGTTCTTGATGATCAGGTCGGCGAGTCCGACCTTCTTGAGGCCGTCCTTCTTGCCGAGGTTGATCTCGAACCTGCACATGCCGTAAACGTCGGAGATCTGGTCGTAGTCCACGACCCTCCTGATGGTGTCCTTGGTGCCGGGCTCGGCGTCGGGCACGTCCCTCTTCTCGATCTCCATCCCGGTGCGCATCTCGAACTCCCTGACGAGGTGCTCCTCCTCGGAGGTGACGAAGGAAACGGCGGTGCCCTCCTTCCCGGCCCTGCCGGTCCTTCCGATGCGGTGGATGTAGGTGTCGATGTCGTCGGGCATGTCGTAGTTGATCACGTACGTGATGTCGTCGATGTCCAGTCCCCTGGCGGCGACGTCGGTGGCGATGAGGATGTCGGTCTTGTCGTTCTTGAAGTCCGCCATGACCTTCTCCCTCTTGCTCTGGGGCATGTCGCCGTGGATGGCCTCCACCTTGTAGTCCAGGTTGGTGAGCCTCTCCTCGAGGACGTCGACCATCTTCTTGGTCTGGCAGAAGATGATCGCCTTGGGCTTGTCCAGATCGAGGATCCTGCAGAGCGCCCAGGACTTGTTCCTCCTGCCGACGGAGATGTAGTACTGCTTGGTGAGGTCCAGGACGACCTCGTCCTTCGAGACGGAGACCTCCTTGGGGTTGCGCATGTAGTCGAACGCCAGCTGCTTGACGTTCTCCTGCATGGTGGCGGAGAACAGCATGGTGTGGCGCTCCGAGGGCATCGCCTTCAGGATGAACTCGATGTCCTCCACGAATCCCATGTCCAGCATCCTGTCCGCCTCGTCGAGGACGAGGGTGGTGATCTCGGAGAGGTTCAGGACCTTCCTGGTGATCATGTCCCTGACGCGTCCGGGGGTCCCGGCGACGATGTCGCAGCCCTGGCCGAGCTTCTTGATCTGACCCTCGATGCTCGCTCCCCCGTAGATCGGGATGCACTGGTGGCCGGAGTACTTGGCGAGCTTGGACAGCTCCTCGGAGACCTGGTTGGCCAGCTCCCTCGTGGGGACGAGGATGATCGCGGAAGGGACCTTGCGTCCCGATTCGATGGTCCCGAGGATGATGGAGCCGTACGCGCCTGTCTTACCGGTACCGGTCTGGGCCTGGGCGAACATGTCGGTGCCCTTGAGGCCGAGGGGGACGGAGTTCACCTGGATGGGGGTGGGCTCCTCCCATCCCATATCGTCCATGGCCTTGGCGACATCCTCCGGGATGCCTATGTCTGTGAATTTGGAAATCATGCGGATCACTGATCCGAAACCTGCCTGAGACCGACTCAGACAACCTTCTTCGCAGGTCCGTACCTGGTTCCTATTTATATTATTTTATAAAGGCGAAATTGGCATCGAGAATCATCGGCAGGCCGCGATCGCTTCCGAATCGGGTGCGCTCTGCATCCCGGATACGACGACCGCCAGGCAGGCCGCCATGCATCCGATCGTGGCGGGGATCCATGAACCCGTGGCGATGGCAGCGATCACCAGGATGGTGCCGACCGCGCAGACGGCCGATCCGACCATCCCCCCATCGTTCCTGAACATCATCGCCGACACGGCCATCAGGGCCGCCGGGATCACCAGCGGTGTGACGGACAGGTCCGCACCGCACAGCAGCGAGGCGCTGATCGCGAAGCCCGGTATCGATGCCGACAGCAGCGCGAGGCATTCCGCATGCATCCCGCGGGACCCGCATCCGAACGCCGCGGCCATGATGAAGGCGGAGGAGACCAGCGATGCCACCAGCATGCTGTCGGGACCGAACAGGCATACGCACAATCCCACGATGCCCGCCATCGCCACGGTCCATCTCCCGTCCAGTCCGGACGGTGCCGTCCAGGATCTTCCTTGGATCATCCCTCTGGTCCCTGCGACCGCCATCGCCACCCCCACGATAGCGAAGACGGCCGAACCGGCGACCGGGAGGACGTCCATGAGGACGAATGCGCAGATCCCGGCGATGCTCATCGCCGGAACGGCCCTGTAGCCCCTCGTCGCGCAGATGAACGCCAGGACGGCCAACGGCGGGCACACGGCCATCCAGACCCCGGCCCCGTCGGTCAGCATCTCCGAGATGCATCCGGACCCGATCCCGATCGACAGCAGCATGATGAACGCCCCCCAGTTGGGCGAGCCCGAATGGAACAGGCATGCGCTGGTCGCCATGCACAGTATCGCGGCGGATGCCACGGATACGCAGAACGCCAACCTGCTTCCGTCGCCCATCAGAGGTCCGGCGGCCGCCCAGACGGCCATGACGGATGCGACCATCAGGCAGGAGAACAGGATGCAAGGTTGGATGGGCCTCTCCGGCCCTTCGGTTATCAGGTCCTTCCTCCAGAGCTTGGAGTATTTCGGCACGATCACCCTCCCCGCGTCGTATTCGATCCACAGCGTCAGGCCGATCACTCCGGAGACCGTCTTGAATATCAGGACGATCAGGTCGAAGCCCCAGCTGCTGCCCATGAACGGTCCCGTCAGGACGGCCAGGAGCATCATCGTGGAGTTGGCCGTCATGACGTAGTTCCTCATCGCGATGAACGAGACCACCGACGGCACGAAGATTACGGACGACAGGAGGCACAGCTCCGTCGGCAGGCGCAGTCCGGCGGATGGGAGCGCTGCCAGCAGGAAGCACACCAGGAACGATCCCAGCAGGTAGATGCCGAGCACGGTGAAACCCATCCTCATCGAGTACATCGCGAATCCCAGTATGGCGAACAGGAGCATCAGGCGGAATGCGCTCAGAGGGAGGTTGCCGCTCGGCAGGAGGTCGGACAGTTCGCCGATCAGGGCGAGCATCATCAGCACGACCGTGCAGAGGGCCATGACCAGGACCGTCGCGTACTGGTTGTCCGATTGTATCAGGTTGGGCCTCTCCTC
>CAVDQR010000029.1:10218-11752 GCA_963611065.1 Bacteroides ovatus | reverse complement strand
TCCCCCTCGCCGTGGCGTTCAGACAGAAATCCTGCGAGGTCAGATTCCTCTGACCGTGGGGGAGGGGACACCCTCCCCCGGGGCCTCATGCCTTGAGATGCTTGGCGGCCTCTTCGACCGTCGCCCCTCTGAGCACTATGTCCGAAACGGCGGACATTATGCCCTTGACGTCCCTGTGCTGGAAGATGTTCCTCCCCATGGACACGCCGTGTCCCCCCGCCTCGAGGGAGTCATGGACCATGTTCAGGATGTCCATGTCGGACTCCATCTTCGGACCTCCCGCGATGACCACCGGGACCATCGTCCCCCTGACGACGTCCCTGAAGGAGTCGATGTCGCCGGTGTAGCTGCATTTGACTATGTCCGCTCCGAGTTCCATGGCCACCCTCGCCGCATGGGCGACGGCCTGCGGGTCGAACTGGTCCTTTATCCTGGGGCCGCGGGGGTAGGCCATGACGATCAGCGGCATCCCCCATTCGGAGCACTTGCGGGAGACCATCCCGAGGTCCTCGAGCATCTGCGGTTCGGTCTCCGCTCCGACGTTGATGTGCATCGACACTGCATCGGCTCCGAGCTTCAGGGCCTCCTCCACCGTGGCGACGAGGACCTTCGAATTGGAGCTGACGCCGATGTCCGTGGAGGCGGACAGATGCAGGATCAGACCGACATCGCGTCCGACGGTCCTGTGACCCTGGGGAACGATCCCTTTGTGCATCAGCACGGCGGTCGCTCCCCCTTCCACGACGTTGCTGACCGTCGACTTCATGTCGATGAGTCCCGGGATCGGCCCGACGCTTATCCCGTGGTCCATGGGAACGATCACGGCGTTCCCGCTGTCCCTGTCTATGATCCTCTCGATCCTGATGTTCTTGCCGAACATTTCTTTCACCGTGCTACGTGCTAACACGGTGCACTATAAGACGGTTGCGATTGGAATCCGGAGATGTGTGTAGGGGGCGGAGGCCCCCGTGAAAAGGCTCACTGAGCGCTTCCGACGACGTCCTCTGCGGACTGGATGCACTTGGTCAGCACGGAATAGGCGTTTATCATGTCGGACTCGCCGACGATGAAGATGGTATCGGTGTGGCAGCTGACGGTCTCCTCGATGTTGATGCCGGCGTCGGAGAGGTTGGTGATCAGGTACGCGATCACACCGCTGGTGTCGACGATCTTCTCCGGGGACTTGACGGCGATCTCCACCAGGTTCTCCCTCACCTTGATGAGGTTGAACCTCCCGACGGTGTCGATGATCCTGTCCTTGAGACGGGTATCCGCGATTATCGTGACGGCGGAAGCGGATTGGACGCACTGCATGATGCTGTCCTCGTTCCACAGGTCCTTGAACAGGTTGTCCATCTTGTGCAGCACGGACCAGTCGTTCTTGGCCGTGACGATGCAGGTCTTGGTGCGCATCTCGAGCCTGCTGTCCTTCAGGATCTTCAGGATGCTCAGCTCGTGGTCCGTCGTGACCGAGAGCTTGGACGAGTACCTGCGGCATGCGATCATGACCGCCTCCTCGTTGTCCGCCCCCAGG
>CAVDQR010000029.1:4818-10208 GCA_963611065.1 Bacteroides ovatus | reverse complement strand
TCATGATCGTCCTCGCGAGGGACGAGTAGTTGATGAGACCCTTCGAGACGCAGTCCTTGATGCTGGGGTGCGCATCGATGTACATGCGCGTGCGTTCGGCCAGGCTCTCCTTGACGGGGCTTTTGGGCATGTTCCCCAGGATGGCGCTGGTGGTATATTAGTGTCTGTATAGGAACAAAAAAGAGGTAAATGGTTTGGAAAAAGGACATCTTGTCGGTTCAGGACAGGATGTCCTTCAGCATGTCCGTGAATGCATCCGTCTGTTCCGACGTGATGATGAGCGGGGGCACCAGGCGGAGGGTCTTCCCGTGGGCGACGTTCACCAGGATGCCGTTGTCGCGGCAGACCTTCTGGATGTTCGACGCCGTCTCCGGACAGTCGAGCTCCACACCTGTCATCAGTCCGTATCCGCGGATGTCGACGATCCTATCGGATCCGATGGAGCGGAGCTTGGCGCGCCACTCCTCCCCGAGGGCCTTGGAGTGCTCGACGATATGATCGCGCTTCATGATGTCCAGGGTGGCGCATCCCGCGGCGCAGACCAGGGGGCTCCCCCCGAAGGTGGTCCCGTGGGTCCCGGGGGTGAGCGTCGATGCGAACTCCCAGGTGGTGGAGACGGCTCCGATGGGGACCCCTCCCCCGAGGGCCTTGGCCATGGTGATGGCGTCGGGAACGACGCCGAAGTTCTGGATCCCGTACCACTCGCCGGTGCGTCCGATCCCCGTCTGGACCTCGTCGACGATCATCATCGCCCCGTAGTCGGTGCACAGGTCGCGGACGGTCTTGAAGAACTCCTTCTTCGCCGTGATGACTCCGCTCTCGCCCTGGATCGGCTCCACCAGCACGGCCGCGACGTCCTTGGAGATCATGTTCTTCACGGCCTCGGCATCCCCGTAGGGGAAGTACTCGTAGGCGTCGGAGATCAGGGGCTCGAAGCCCTCCTGATACTTCTTCTGGGGCGTCGCTCCCAGCGAGGCGGACGTGCGTCCGTGGAACGCGTTGAGGGCGGACATGACCTTCGTCCTGCCGGTGTGCTTGACGGCCATCTTCAGCGCAGCCTCGTTCGCCTCGGCGCCGCTGTTGACGAACAGCGTATGATCGATGTCGCCGGGCGCGATGGACGCGATCCTCTCGGCCAGCTCGCCCTGCTGCTCTATGTAATAGAGATTGGAGATGTGGGCCATCTTCGCAGCCTGGTCCTGCACCGCCTTCACCCAATCGGGGTGGGCGTATCCCAGGGCGTTGACGGCTATGCCGGCGACCAGATCGAGATACTTCTTCCCGTCCGTCCCGTACAGGTAGCATCCCTCGCCGTGGGTGAAGGACAGCTCGATCCTGCCGTAGTTGTGGAACAGGTATCTGTCGCACTTCTCTTTCGCTTCCTCGAATGTCATGATATCATCTCGTGATGAGGGTCCCTCTGGGGTTGCCCTCGATAATGTCCTCCGCCAGTCCCTCCGGCTTCCTGCCGTCGACCATGCGTACAGCTTCGGCCCCGGCCTCGACCGCTTTGCGGCAGGCCTCGACCTTGGGGATCATCCCTCCGGAGATCGTGCCGTCGTCGATCAGCTCCTGGACCTGGTCCAAAGTGACCGAATCCAGCTTCGAGTCCGGATTCTTGATGTCCGTGAGTATCCCGGGCACGTCGGTGATGGCTATCATCTCGGACACCCCCATGCCCGCTGCGATCCCTGCGGCCATGGTGTCCGCGTTGACGTTCAGCTTCTTCCCCTCGGCGTCCTTCCCTATCGGATAGATCACCGGGACGATGCCGTCCTCCAGCAGGTCCAGGATGCTCGACGGGTCCGTTCCGGACACGTCGCCCACCAATCCGAGATCGACCGTCTCCCCGTCGACGGTCACCGGGGGCTTCCTCTCGCACACGGTGCAGAAGTACCCCGGGATGCCGACGGCTTCCAATCCGCATTCCTCGAGGCAGGACACCACGTCGGAGTTGATCCTCCTCAGAACGATCTCCGCCACTTCCAGCGAATCCGCGTCGGTCACCCTCACTCCGGCGACCTTCCTGGGGGTCATCCCCCTGCGCTCCATCTCCTCGGAGATCTCCGGACCGCCGCCGTGAACGAGCACGACGCCGCATCCGGCCTTCCTCATCAGAGCGACCTCCTCGGACAGGGCGAGCATGCCATCGCGTCCGCGGATGGCGTTGCCTCCGAACTTCAGCAGGTATATGCGCATCTGTATCAGCTCGCGTACTCCGCGTTGATGCGCACGTAGTCGTAGGTGAGGTCGCAGCCCCATCCGGTGGCCCCCTCGCTCCCGACTCCGAGGTCCACGAGGATCGTGACCTCCTTGTTGTCCATGGCCATGCGGACCACCTCGACGGAGCGCTCGTCCTGGAAGACCGGGGCTCCGGAATCCAGGATGGGGACCTCCATGTCCCCTCCCTTGATGGTGAGGCGGATGTTCTCCGGGTCGAACTTCGCTCCGCTGTTCCCGACGGCCATCATCAGACGGCCGTAGTTCGGGTCGGATCCGAAGATGGCGGACTTGACGAGCGGGGAGTTGGTGATCGCCTTGACGACCTTCACGGCATCCTCGTGGGACTCCGCTCCGGAGACGTCCACTTCGATCAGCTTGGACGCGCCCTCGCCGTCCATGGCGATGGTGCGGGCGATCTTCGTCATCACCGTGCGCAGGGCGGCCTCGAACTCCGGGTCGTGGTCGGCCGGGGCGCTCTTGGAGAGTCCGTTGGCGAGCAGGATCGCGGTGTCGTTGGTGGACTGGTCCCCGTCGACGGTGACCATGTTCATAGTGTCGTCCAGGATGGACTGCCAGACCTTGCCGAAATCCGGTCCGAGGGTGGCGTCCGTCGTGATGAGCGACAGGGTGGTCCCGTGCAGGACCTTCATGTGCGGGGAGATCATCCCGCTCCCCTTGGAGATGGCAGCGACGTAGATCAGCGTCCCGTCGGACAGGCGGGCGCGGACGGCGCACTCCTTCGGGATGGTGTCGGTGGTCATGATCGCCTCCCTCATGGTCGCATCCGAATTGGTCCCGACATCGAGGGAGCGGGCCGCGCGGGAGATGCCGTAGCGGATCTTGTGCATGTCCAGGAAGCGTCCGATCAGACCGGTGGACATGACCCCGACCAGCTTCGGGTCAAGGTTGAGCTCCTGGGCCACGGCCTGCTTCATGGAATGGACATCCTCGATGCCGCGGTGCCCGGTCAGCGCGTTGGCGTTACCGCTGTTCACGACGACGGCCTGCAGCTGAGGGGAGTCCTCCTCCATCATGACCTGCACGGGCGCGGCCTTGACGTTGTTGCTCGTGAAGGCGCAGTACGCCGTGGCCGGGACTTCGGAGAACAGCAGTCCCATGTCCAGCGAACGGTACTTGACACCGCTGTGGACCCCTGCGGCCTTGAATCCCTGCGGGGTGGTGATCCCGCCCTCTATGATCTCTACCATGATATCACACTCCGAGGCCGGGGAAATCGAGCCCGGCCGACTCGTTAAGATCCAACATCAGATTCATGCACTGGACCGCCTGCCCGGACGCGCCCTTGACCAGATTGTCGAGGGCTCCGAAGGCGACGACCCTGTCGCCGAGGACCTTGGAGGACACCTCGGCATGGTTGGAACCCATGACCTCGCGGGACAGGGGCTCCTTCACGTAGTGGACGAACTTCTCCTTCCCGTACTGCTCCTCGTACACCGCGTCGACCTCCTCCTGGGAGGCGTCCTTGGCGAGATCGAAGTAGCAGTCGGACAGGATTCCGCGCACTATCGGCACCAAGTGGGGAACGAACGTGAGGTCCATGTCGGACCCGGCGAACATGTCCACGGCCATCTCGATCTCCGGCGTGTGGCGGTGCGTGCCGACACTGTACGGGATCACGGCCGTCGAGCAGTTGGAATGGTGCGTGCGAGGCGACGGGACCATCCCGGCACCGGACGTCCCGGATTTGGAATCCACGAGAACACGCGACTTCACGAGTCCCGACTTCATCAGCGGGGCGCATGCGAGGATCGCCGACGTGGCGTAGCATCCGGGGTTGGCGACGAGGTCGGCACCGCGGATCTTCTCGCGGAACAGCTCCGGGAGACCGTACACGGCGTTCTGAAGGTTGTCGACATCCGTGTGGTGGTGTCCGTACCACTTCTCGTACTCGACCGGGTCGTGGAGACGGTAGTCCCCCGACAGGTCGATGGCCTTGACCCCCTGCTCCAGCAGGACGGGGACCTCGCTCATGGCGACCCCGTGGGGCGTGGCCACGAACACCAGGTCCAGATCCTTCGTCTCGGAGATGGACGACGTGAAATCGAGACCGACGTATCCCCTGAGGTACGGGAGGACCTCCGCCACGGGACGTCCCGCGTTCTGGCGCGAGGTCATCGCGGCGATCTCCACTTCGGGGTGTCTGCACAGCAGGCGGGCGAGCTCCCCGCCCGTGAATCCCGTGCCTCCGATGATACCGATGCGTGTCATATCTTCCACTCCGGATTGTATGCCCCGAGTGAGAAATCGGTCGAATTAAAGGTATTGTTCGAAATGCGACACGCGACGTCCACCCCGTTCACCACTGAACGCATAGACCCCCGTCGGACGATGCCGTCCGCACATGAACGGCCTCCGGAGACCCGCCCGCGTCCGACAAACGGACCTTCCCGTTGAGCATCCCGACACCGCATGACCGATTCTAGACAACTCCCATCGCCACATGCGCAACGAGATTTATTAGAGGGAAGAAACTCACCTTCCTCCGATAAACATGGCAGCTGCTAAGAAGGCTCCGGCAAAGAAAACGACCGCGAAGAAGGCGACGCCCGCCGAGACGAAGACGAGGGACAAGGTCGTCCTCGCCTACTCCGGCGGACTGGACACCTCCGTGGCCATCCACTGGCTCCAGGACAAGTACGATGTCGACGTCATCGCCATCGCCCTCAACCTCGGACAGCCCCCCAGCTCGGACGACATCGTCGCCCGCGCCCTCAGGAACGGAGCGATCAAGTCGGACTTCATCGACGTCCGCGACGAGTTCGTCGACGAGTACGTCTGGCCCTCCCTGAAGGCCAACGCCCTCTACCAGAACGTCTACCCCCTGAGCACCGCCATCGGCAGGCCCCTCATCGCCAAGAAGCTGGTCGAGATCGCCCAGCAGGAGGGCGCCAAGTACATCGCCCACGGCTGCACCGGGAAGGGTAACGACCAGGTCAGGTTCGACGTCGGGATCGTCACCCTGGACCCCAGCCTGAAGGTCATCGCCCCCATGCGCGAGTGGCACACCACCCGCGAGGAGGAGATCGACTACGCCAAGGAGCACGGCATCGAGATCATCGTCAAGAAGGAGAGCCCCTACTCCAGGGACGAGAACCTGTGGGGAGCCTCGTGCGAGTGCGGGATCCTCGAGGACCCCTGGGCGGAGC
>CAVDQR010000029.1:0-4808 GCA_963611065.1 Bacteroides ovatus | reverse complement strand
GCCCACCTATGTGGAGATCGGATTCGAGAAGGGAATCCCCGTGAAGCTCAACGGCAAGAAGATGGCCGGCGTCGCTCTGATCGAGAAGCTGGACAAGATCGCCGGAGAGAACGGTGTCGGAAGGATCGACCACGTCGAGGACCGTCTCGTCGGGATCAAGAGCAGGGAGACCTACGAGTGCCCCGCCGCCGTCACCCTCATCACCGCCCACCGCGCCCTGGAGTCCCTGACCCTCCCGAAGGACGTCATCGAGTTCAAGCGCGGGATGGAGCAGGAGTACTCCAGGATCGTCTACGACGGACTCTGGTTCGGCGGACTCAGGGAGCCCATCGACGCCTTCATCGACAAGACTCAGGAGTACGTCACCGGTACCGTCAGGGTCAAGCTCTACAAGGGCCAGGCCGTTGTCGTCGGCCGCAAGTCCGACACCTCGCTCTACGACGAGGGGCTCAGCACCTACGCCTCCGGCGACAGCTTCGACCACACCTCCGCAGTCGGATTCATCTACGTCTGGGGCCTCCCCGGCAGGACCGTCACCAAGGCCCACGCCGAGAAGCCCAAGAAGTCCTGCGGCTGCAAGAAGAGATGCGCATGAAGCAGGCCCTCTGGTCCGGAAGGTTCGAAGGCGGGATGGACGACTCCACCCTCGCCTTCACCTGCAGCCTCGACGAGGACTCCCGCATGGCGTTCTACGACATCGTGGGGTCCCTGGCCCACGCCAGGATGCTGAAGGCATGCGGCGTCATCCCCGCTGAAGATGCGGATAAGATAGACGCCGGCCTGAAGGCCATCCTTAAGGACGTCGAGGCCGGGACATTCCAGTTCGACCGCTCCAGGGAGGACGTGCACACCTGCATCGAGTTCGCTCTGACGGAGGCCATCGGCCCCGCCGGGGGGAAGCTCCACACCGCCAGGAGCAGGAACGATCAGGTGGCGACGGACTTCAGGATGTACCTGAGGGATGCGGCGCTCCACGCCGCGGAATCCGTCGACAGCCTGGTCATGGCGCTGATCCGCATAGCGGAGACCAACGGCGACACCGTGATGCCGGGCTTCACCCACATGCAGCACGCCCAGCCCGTGACGCTGGCGCAGCACATGCTCGCCCACGCGTTCAGGTTCTCCAGGGACGCCGACAGGTTCCTCGACGCGTTCAGGAGGATGAACAAGTGCCCCCTGGGATGCGCCGCACTGGCCGGGACCACGTTCCCGATCGACCGCGGGATGACCGCCCAGGCCCTGGGATTCAGGGAGCCCACCGAGAATTCGATGGACTCCGTGAGCGACAGGGACTTCGCGACGGAGCTCGCGTACTGCTGCGCCCAGACTCAGATCCACCTGTCCTCGCTGTGCGAGGAGCTGGTGCTGTGGTCCTCGCAGGAGTTCGCGTTCATCGAGATGGACGACCGCTACACCACCGGGTCGTCGATCATGCCGCAGAAGAAGAACCCGGACATAGCGGAACTCGTGCGCGGCAAGACCGGACAGGTCATCGGATCGCTCACCGCGATGCTCGTGATGACCAAGGGACTTCCCCTGA
Source organism: Bacteroides ovatus (assembly GCA_963611065.1). Classification (GTDB taxonomy): domain Archaea; phylum Thermoplasmatota; class Thermoplasmata; order Methanomassiliicoccales; family Methanomethylophilaceae; genus Methanoprimaticola. Next base: position 3,268 of record CAVDQR010000029.1, on the reverse strand, counting down.
CGTACAACAGGGACCTCCAGGAGGACAAGAAGCCCGTGATGGATGCGATGGACATCGTCGTCTCCAGCGCCGGGATGATGGCCAAGGTCGTGTCGACCACCGCGTTCCACAAGGACAGGATGGCCGCCGTGACCTCCGCCGGTCAGATCAACGCCACCGACCTCGCCGACTACCTGGTGACCAAGGGGATCCCGTTCAGGGAGGCCCACGGAATCGTCGGTGCCGCCGTGAGGAGGAGCATCGACTCCGGGATCAACCTGGAGGACATGACGCTGGAGCAGCTGAAGGAGTTCTCCCCGCTCATCGAGGAGGACGTCTTCCAGGTGCTCCCGGTCATCAGATGCGTCGAGAGGCGCAACTCCTACGGAGGGACGTCGTCCGCATCCACGGACACGCAGATCTCCAAGGCCGTGGAGCAGCTCATGCTCCGCGACGAGACCGTCCGCCAGGAGAAGCAGTTCATCGCGAACTGCTGGAAAGCTCTGATAGAGTGATGATCAAACCCCGGCATCCGGGAGGGTGCCGGGACCTTCGATTCTAATCTACTGTTTGACGGCCGACAGACATCTCGAGAGGGCTTGACTCCTCTCCTGATTGGGGATGCTGATTATACACTCATCCAGGCCTCTGACGGGCACAGCCTTCAGATATCCGGCCATCACCATCGCCGAAACGAGATTGTCGACATCGGATCCGATATCTCCCATCATCACGAAACGATTGATCCGCGCTCTCATCGAGCCTCCTCCTGCCAATCCCGCTAGTTCCGCGAACATGTCGGAATCGGCCATCCTGTCGATCAGGGTATCATACCCCTCTCTAGACGGGTCGCGTTGTTCGAAACCATTGGCGGCGTACTCTATGAAGTACAGAGGATTGCAGACCTCGGAATCGCCGAAACGGTACCCTCCGCACCATTCGACCGCTTCTTCTGATCTGTCGGGCATTCCAAGGTCCAGACATGCCCTCTTCACCTCTTCGGGAGTGAGACCGAACATCCCGCTCTGCCATTCATCGAAGATATCGCCTGTCACGAAGTTGTCCAGACCCGAGAAGATGCTCTCAGGAATTACCCTCATGACGCCCGTGACGACCCCGAACTTGAGGCAGTCATTGTCCTTGAACGCTGATTGCAGCAACCTCTCGACGACCCGTGCGACGGGATCGCTGCCATCTCCCATCGACGAACCGTTGACCTGGGCGTCGAAATCGTCTATGAGCACCACGGGCTTCTTCCCGTGATGGATGAACAGCATCTCGGTCAGGTCCCTCAGACTGCTCCTCAGGTCGGATTCCGATGATTCGCGCGATACGACGCGGTCGAACTGCCTGCGACGGGCCTCATCCAGCCTGTCGGAACCGCTCAGTTCGGGGAATCCGGCATACAGCTCGGAGGCGACGTCCCTCAACTTGTCCATGAATTCCGCCGGATCCTCCCCGAGGGCCCGGAAGGACATCGTGACCACCAGATTGGAATTCTTCTCCGGGTCGTTCGGACGGATGTCGGTTATGCGGAGCCCCTCGAAACGGTCGGGATCGTCGGCATAGCTCCTATTGAGGTAGGCGTCCAGCATGCTCAGGTTCAGGGTCTTGCCGAAACCGTGCGGGCGCATGAATAGGAACACTTTGCCGACGGACATCACCGAATCGATGAACGCGGACTTGTCCACGTAATAGCGGCCTTCGTCCCTGAGCACCTTGAAATCGCTGATTCCGACTGGCAGATTCTGCATCAGGTGCCGATATGCACCTTATCTATATTATGTTCTCGCAATCGCGAGGATGCATCGCAACCTGTCGGCTCAGACCTTCGCCCAGAGCATCCTGTTGTCCTCGATGCGGAACGCGACCCTTCCGGTGGACTTCAGCCATGTCAGGTACGAGCGGACCGTGCTCCCCACGAGGGCGTACTGGACGGCATCCATGTGGATCGAATAGGCGTCGAAGACCCCCTTCAGGACCTCCTCGAACGTGGTCCCGTCGGAGCACAGCTCCTCGATCCTCGATGCGGTCTCCAGGGTCTTCTCGATGTTGAACCTGGCCAGCGGAGCGATGTCCTCGGTCATCTCCACGTGCGCGGGGATGAACGCCCTCGCCTGCATCTTCTCGACCTTCTCCAGCGATTCCAGATAAGCTCCGACGTCGTGGAGGAACACCACGCCGTACTTCTCCAGGACCCTCTGGCTGGCGATGCAGTCCCCCAGGAACACGACATCGTCCGGCGTGCGGTACGCGGTCATGTCGATGGAGTGCCCCCTGAGCGGGATGATCTCGAACCCCTCCGGGACGGAATCCTGCGTCAGAGGCTGGGCGTCGCTCTCCTGGGCCAGGAGGATCTTGTGGCGGAGCTCGTCCAAGGGGCATGCTCCGTAGATCGATGTGGACTGGAGGATGGTATGGCGGGCGAATGCGCACTCTATCTCCGGGGTGAATATCCTGCAGCCGGTCTGCCCCTGGAGGTACTTGTTCCCGCCGATGTGGTCGGCGTGGGCGTGGGTGTTGTAGATCGCCGTGAGATTCCAGCCGTTCTCCGCCAGGATGTTCTTGACCTTCCTGCCGGCGTCCTTGTCGTTGCCGCTGTCGATGATGCACACATTCTTCTCGTCGATCCTGTAGAGGCCGACGTTGGTCGGACTCTGGATGAAGGATGTTCTGCCCGCGACATTGATTAGCTCGTACACTGGAATCGCCTGGCTCCGCATCGTCGGACCCGACTTAAAGATGGCCATGACCAAGAATCTAAGAACCGCCTCCCTGATTGGTCAGGCATGGGGATCCAGGAGCATATCGGCATGGCGGCTGCGCTGTCCGCCGCCATCATATGGGGGTTCCTGGGGATCTTCGTCCGCGACCTGACCGCCGCGGGGTTCTCGCCGGTGCAGATGACCTGCATCCGCTACATCATCGTCGCGGTCATCATGGCCGGATTCATCTTCCTCCGCCACCGCAGGATGTTCGAAGTGGACCGCTACGACATCCTGCTGTTCGCGTTCATGGGGCTGGTGGGCACCATGCTGAACTCGGTGTGCTACTTCGAGGCGATGAACAGGATCTCGCTCTCCCTGTCCACGGTCCTGCAGTACATATCCCCGTTCATAGTGGTCGCCCTGTCGGTCCCGCTGTTCAAAGAGGAATTGACTACAGCCAAATGCGTCGCATTGGTCGCCGCATTCGTGGGATGCGTGCTGAGCACCGGGCTGATCACCGACCCGGGATCGATAAATCCAATCGGGATCCTCCTGGGAGCGTCGTCCGGTCTGTTCTACAG
>CAVDQR010000028.1:0-11936 GCA_963611065.1 Bacteroides ovatus | reverse complement strand
CCGGAGCCACCCTGACCGTCAACACCGGCGTCAAGGTCACTGTCGACGGACAGGGGGCCGCTGACGAGGGAGGAGACGTCCCGAACGCCGAATTCGTCGTCGAGGACGGAGCCCGTGTCATCGTCAACGGAGAGATCGTCATCGGACAGTACGGAGAGGCGGTATTCGCCTCCCTGCCCGATGTGGTGGCGGACGCGGAGACCGGGATCTACACCGGTACCTTCATCTACGGAACCGTCACAGCCCAGAATGGCGGAGTGCTGAGCATCATCGCCGAGGTCATGGACGGAGGATCCGTCAAGGTCGACTCCGACGGGAAGCAGGTCTCCGCCATCGGCGGGATCCTCGCCATGTTGGACGGCTCCACAGTCTATATCGAAGGGAACGTACCCGTTGCGCTCGTCATCGGAGCGGTCGGTGCGGACCTCTCCAAGGCCATCCCCGAGAACATCGACATCCTCGGTGCGGCCGTGATGCTCGAGACGACCGAGGAGGACAGCGCGACCGACGTGTCCCAGCTCACATTCACCGCGGTCACTGTATCGAACACCGTCTACAAGGATGTCGAGGGGACTATGACCGAATGCACTGCCCTCGTCTCCTACCTGGACGTCTCCGGTGTCGTCAATAACGCTGACTTGATCATCGCTCACAGCGAGGACGAAGAGTACAAAGACAAAGCTACTGACGGAAAGACCGTGGAGCTCTCCTCCGCGGTCACCGTCACCGACGAGCTGACTGTGGCCGAGAACGGCCGTCTGATCGTCGGTGCAACCGATGATGTCGAAATCCCCGATACTGAAATCGAAGCCCCGAACTTCAAGGCCTCCGGTACGGTCAAGGTCGCCGAGGGCGGCGAACTCGTTCTGTCCGGTGACGTCACGTTCTCCGAGCTGTCCGTCGCAGGGACCGCCACCGTCCACGGGAACGCTTCTCTGACCGCTGACGCCCTGGAGATCCAGGGGACCGTCGCCGTCGAGGAGACCGGGACCATCGATGCCGACGTCATCTATGTCGGGACCACCGCCGCGGCCATGAAGGCCGTATCCACCGGTGCCGCTGCCGCCCTCTCCGGAGAGGGGACCGTCTATGCCGAGCTGATCTACGTCGCCGCCGGAGCATCCGTCGACGATGCCATCCTCGAGGACCTCTGCAGCGTCGTCTTCCAGGTCCAGGGAGCCGATGTCGTGACCGTCTACGGTCAGTCCGGAACCGAGGTCGAGGCATTCGAGCCCGCCGTGAAGGACGGCAAGTTCGTCAGCTGGTACCTCAGCACCGACGAGACCCAGGCCGCCCAGACCAGCGTCGTGCTCGGAGCCGAGGCCCAGACCATGGTCGCCAAGATCAGCACCGACTCCGACACCGGAGACAACGGCATGAAGGCCACCGACTATCTTCTGATCGTCCTGGCCGTCCTGATCGTCATCCTGGTCATCGCGGTCGTCATCCGCAAGATGAAGGGCTGAGGAAAACAGATTCCGAAACTTTCCGGGCGACACCGTAAATCGGACGTTGCTCCAAAGGGCCCTCCTCCCGGATGCCGGGGCCTGCCTGGAAAGGCAGGTTGAAAAAGCATAGGAGGGGAGGGCCCCCACTTTCTGCCCGCCTGGCCCGAAGACCGACGGTCACTCGTCGTCCCACTCGTCGAACAGCTTCTGTATCCCGCCCTTGGCGGCGGACCAGCTGGGGACCCCTCCGGTAAGGACGGCCACGTTGATGGCCTCCAGGATCTCCTCCTTGGTGGCGCCGTAGTTCTTGGCGACCCTCGCCTGCGAATAGACGCAGTCGTCGCACATGCGGACGGCCACGCACGCCAGCGCGATGAGCCTCTTGGTCTTCCTGTCGAGGGCGCCGTCGCTGACCATGGTCTTGTCCATCACCCTGATCGTGTCCACCAGAGCGGGGTCCAGCTTCTGGATCGCCCTGAGCGTGTCCGGGGCGTAGTCGCCCATCTCCCTGTACATCTCGCAGAAGGAGCGTCCCCCTCCGCACATCATGCCGTCCCCGGCCTCCCTGTCGTGAGCCATGATACGGAATCGCGCGGGGGACGGATAAGTGTGCGCCTCCTACCGAAGATGCAAGAAATGTTACAATCCAAATAGTTAGATATCGTACCGAATCGTAGAGGCACATACATGGGCGTATTCTGCAATCTGTTCCGCAAGAAGGAAAAGGAGGTGAGGCCGATCACCGTAGAATCCTTCAGAGATACGGAATATGACCTGTCGAGTGTCGATATTCTGAAGGTGATCGAAACAGGCGACGAGTATAGGATTCGCGCGATGATGCTCGATGAAAGGAATCGGCGTAGAGCGCACGCACTCCAAACAGGCAGATTTCTGGTAATAACTCCCGTGGAAGGATCTTCGTGGCCAGAATACACCATCACCGAAGCTGGAAAAAGATACGTCAAAGCGGCAGAAGGCATCTAAATGCCGAGTACCACTTTCTGACAATGGATACCTTCGATCAATCGCGAACTCTGCCTCGTCGGATCGGGTCGCATTCATCGCGACGGGATACTTCGGATTGAGATACGCGCGCAAGAGGTCCGAAAAGGAGAAGGACGGACGCTACAAGGAGTGAATCCCCGGCCTCAGTAAGGCCTCTTCCCTCCGAAGACGCCGTCCACGACCTCCTCCAGCTCCCGGAGGTTCCCATCCGAATTGGCAGCCAGAACGGGACTCGGACCGTCGAAGGACACGTCCCCTCCGATCCCCGCGTAGCATCCGCCGGCCTCCTTCAGGATGGTCAGACCCGCGGCATAATCCCACGGCGACAGGCGGATCTCGAAGTACAATTCGCCGGCGCCCTCGGCGATTAGCGCCAATTCCAACGCGGCGGTGCCGATCCTGCGGATGTCGTTGATCCTCGGATACAGGACCTCGCTCACTTCGAAACAGGGTTTCGCCAGCGACTTCTCGTAGCAGCAGTACGCCGTGCTCAGCATGCTGTCCGCGAAGCACCTGTCCGACACCCGGATGGGCCTCCCGTCCTTGAACGCCCCGCGTCCGACGACCGCGCTGTAGAGCGTGTCCGTGAACGGATTCAGAACGAATCCCGCGTACGGCTCCGCATCCCTGAACAGCGCCACGGATACGGCGCACATCGGGATCCCGCGGGAGAAGTTTGCTGTACCATCTATCGGATCGACGATCCACGCCCATTCGGAATCGTGGAGGGACGCCTCGTCCCCCTCCTCCCCTATGAACGCCGAACCCGGCAGGAGGGAGGTGAGCTCGGACTTCAGGAACCTCTCGTTCTCCACGTCCGCGGACGTGACGAGGTTCTCGCGGGTGCCCTTGGTGCTGACGGTGAACGCGTGGTCCTCCCGGACCCTGCGTCCGGATTCCCTCATGATGCGCTCGATCGCTCCCGTGTCCGGCTCCGATGCCATGCCGTCCCGACCTCCGCGGTCGGATATCAAGGTTGGGTATCCTGCAGGGGCTTCCTGATGTCGGCGAACTGGAAATCCAGCGCCTTCGGCAGGTCCGAGACGGACATCTCGATCTGATGCCCGATCTTCCCGGCGCTGAAGTAGATCCTCTCCAGATTCTCGGCGGTGGCGTCGATTGTGACCTTCATGGGCCTCTTGAGGCACAGCGGCGAGCATCCGCCGTGCACGTACCCGGTCAGGGACAGCAGGTCCTTCGACCTGATCATCGACAGGGACTTCTCCCCCACGCTGGCGGCCGCCTTCTTCAGGTCCAGGTCGCCGGTGACCGGGACCAGGAAGACGTAGTACCTGTGCTCCTTCGATTCCGTCACGAGGGTCTTGAACGCCTCGCGGGGGTCCTCGCCCATGGCCTTCGCGACATCCATCCCCGACAGGGGCTGGTCTCCGTAGTAGTGCGTCTCGTATTGGATCCCGAGCTTGTCCAAATGCCTCATGGGGTTGGTCTTCTGGTCCATGGGGATGGGAATGGGCATATGGTATTTGAATACATGACGACAATCATCGGGTCACGTGCACGGCGCAGGGTATAAGGTCATGGAGGGGATGCGGTCGCCAAGAGGATTCACAATGAACAACATCTTCCACGATATCGACCCGAAGATGGTCACCACCGAGAGCTTCACCGTCGTCATCGAGATCCCCAAGGGGAGCAAGACGAAATACGAGCTCGACAAGGAGACCGGGATGCTGAGGCTCGACAGGATCCTGTCCACCTCCACCCACTACCCCGCCAGCTACGGGTTCGTCCCCAGGACCTACGCCGACGACGGCGACCCCCTGGACGCCCTCGTCCTGTGCTCCGAGACCATCGCCCCCCTGACCCTGGTCCAGTGCCGCCCGATCGGCGCCATCCTCATGGTCGACGGAGGGGACAACGACGAGAAGATCATCGCCGTCGCCGAGGGAGACCCCGACTACAAGGACGTCCAGAAGCTCGAGGACCTCCCCAAGCACCTGGTCGACGAGATGTGCCACTTCTTCAGCGTCTACAAGGCCCTGGAGAACAAGAAGACCGAGATCAACGGCACCGTCGGAAAGGCGGAGGCCGAGAAGCTCGTCGCGGCGGCCATGGACGGCTACCAGAAGAAGTACGGCTCCTGCAAGTGCTGCTGCAAGGAGTGATTCCAAAATCAAGGCCCCGATGGGGCCGAACCCCGCCGGCGGGGTTGCGCCGGCATCTCTCTTTTTTCAGAATCCCGAATGATCCCGGGGTGTGGTTTGGCCCCGCCCCCGGAGGGACGGGGCATAATGTTCACTGCTCGATCAGGATCAGGACGTTCCCGATCTGGAGGGTCTCGACGGCCCTGCCGTCCAGCATCAGGCGCTTCTCCATCTCGAAGAACTCCGGGCCGATCTCCACGGACTGCCCGTCGCATTCCACCGTCAGGGGTCCGACGGCGAGCTTCGCGGCCGCCTCCGCCGGATCCATCGAAGCGATGGCCGAAACGATGGATTTCGCCTGCGCCTTGAACGCGGGTCCGAGCTTGGAGTGTATCGGCTTGATACCGACGATCTCCTCGGTCAGCCTGGCCTCGGGGGCGATGTTGACCTCGGAGGCCTTGGTGGTCTCCAGGATGTCCTGCTTGGCCGACTCCAGCTTCGCGGCGTCGGCTCCGACCAGCTCGACCATCGCCAGGGGCGCGTTGAGGGCGATCTTCTTCTCGGACTTCCAGGTGCGGATGCCCGCGAGGACGTCCTTCAGCAGCTCTCCCGTCGATTCCGCGTCCTTGTCGTCGAGGACGGGCTCCGGCCAGGAGGTCAGGTGGATGCTGCGGATCCCGACGGAATCCCTGAACAGGCTCTGGTAGACCTCCTCGGTGACGTGGGGCATGAACGGGGCGAGCATCTTCAGGCTGCCCAGGAGGACGGTGGCGACGGTGTACTTCACGGCATCGTCGGTCCTTCCCTTGACCATCTCCACGTAGTTGTCCGCGAGCTCGTGCCAGATGAATCCCTCGACCTCCCTCATGGCCTTGTCGAACTGGTAGTTCTCGAAGCAGTCGGTGACGGTCCTCACGGCATCGGAGTACCTGGACAGGATCCACCTGTCGGAGGTCCTCAGCTCCTTCGGCATGTCCTTGGGAGCGTTCTCCACGTACCTGCCGGCGAACTGTCCGAGGTTGTACACCTTGATGCACAGCTTCTTCCCGCGGACGACGTCCTTCTCGCGGAAGGCGTGGTCGATACCGAGGGAGCAGGTCGCGGCGTAGTAGCGCAGCGCGTCCGCGCCGTAGTTCTCGAGGATGGGTATCGGGTCGATGACGTTCCCGATGGACGAGTGCATGGGGGTGCCGTCGGGGGCCATGATGAACCCGTGGATCATGATGTCCTTCCAGGGGATGCTCTCCTCGATCTGCTCCGCCCTCAGGATGGAGTAGAACGCCCAGGTCCTGATGATGTCGTGCGACTGCGGCCTCATGGACCTGGGGAACAGCTTCTTGTGGAGCTCCGGGTCCCTGCCCCAGAACGTGTTGTACAGGGAGGAACCGGAAGAATCCATCCAGGTGTCGAACACGTCGGTGCATCCGATGAGCTTGCCTCCGCACTTCGGGCACTTCTCCACCGGGGGAGCATCGAGGGTCGGGTCGCAGTAGCACATCTCCGCGGTGGCGCACACCGCGTGCCCGCAGTCCTCGCACTCCCACACGGGGATGGGGGTCGCGAAGACCCTCTGCCTGCTCAGGACCCAGTCCCACTCCAGCGAGTTGGTCCAGTCCCTGAGCCTGGTCTTCATGAACTCGGGGTGCCAGTTGATCTCCTCGGCCCTCTCCAGGATCTTCTCCCTGAAGTCCAGGGTCTTGAGGAACCACTGGGGCACCTGCAGGTACTCGATGGGGGAGTGGCACCTCCAGCAGATGGAGACCTGCTGGGGGTTGTCCTTCTGGTCCACGAGGATCCCGGAGGACCTGAGGTCCTCGATGGCCGCCTCGCGGGCCTCGATGACCTTCATCCCGGCGTACTTCCCGGCGAGCTCGGTCATCCTGCCCTGCTCGTCGATCCCCTTCTCCAGGGGGAAGTGGTACTTCATGACCCACTCGAGGTCGTCCTTGTCCCCGATGGTGCAGATCATCACGAATCCGGTCCCGTACTCCATCTGGACCTTGGGGTCGGCGATGACCTTGACCCTCCTTCCGAACAGGGGGGTGATGAGCTCCTTCCCGACGAGGTCCGCCTTGGCCTTGTCGTCCGGGTGGACGGCGACGGCCTGGCAGGTGCACAGCAGCTCCGGCCTGGTCGTGGCGATCAGGACGAAGTCCTCGGGCTTCCCGTCGGCGATCTGGAATTTGATGAAGTTGAGCTTGTTGACGTTGTCCCTGTACTCCACCTCGGCGTCCGCCAGGGCGGTCATGCATCCGGGGCACCAGTTGACGGGGTAGTTGGCCTTGTAGACCAGTCCCCTGTTGAACAGCTCCACGAAGGACAGCTGGGTGACGCGCCTGTAGTAGGGGGCGTCGGTCTGGTAGTAGATGCTGGGGTCCATGCTCTCCCCCAGGATCTCGAAGTGGTGGGTCATCTCCTCGATGAACCCGTTGGCGTACTCCTCGCAGAGCCTCCTGTACTCCTGACGGGGGGTGTCGAGCTTGGTGATGTGGTGCTTCTTCTCGACCTTGACCTCGATCGGGGTCCCGTTGACGTCGAAGCACAGGGGGAAGAACACGTTGTGGCCGGTCATCCTCTTGTAGCGGGCGACGAAGTCGATGAGGGAGTATCCGGTGGCGTGCCCCAGGTGGAGGGGCCCGGACGTGTACCTCGGAGGGTTGTCGATGCTGAAGACGGGCTTGTCCGAAGCGGGGTCGAAGCGGTAGACCTCCTCGGTCTTCCACATCTCCTCCCAGCGCTTCTCGATGGTCGATGAATCGTATGCCATGGCTAACGGGGGAGCGTAGTCGGGCGCACTATAAAAACGTCCTTTTCGCGGGTGCGCGCGTAGCAAGTCTGTAAATCGGAAGCTGTGTACGTTTTTTCCAATTGATGAACGGCATGAAATCGACGGAAATCGGATGTCAGTCCAACAGATGTCAGAATCCCAGCATCTGGCACAGTTCGTTTTCGGATGATGGAATCTAGTTTTCTACACTTTCGGAAGCTGATTTCATCTAGTTTTCTACATTTTGAGGCCTGCTTTTGACCTAGTTTTTTACACTTGCGAACCGACACCCGACCATCCTGGACGACCCATCCGCTCGAACGGATTCCTTCAGACCTTACGCGATTCATTCCCCAACCATTTTAAAGACGTCGAACGTCGAATCCATCATGATATTCGACAAGCTCGCGGAGGGGATCATCCGCCACCACAAGGCCATACTGGCCGTGTGGATCGTGGTCCTCATCTGCGCGGTCCCTCTGGCACTCAAGTCCGGAGAGGTCATGAAGTACGACACCAGCGAGATGGCCGGTGAGGACTCCGAGTCCGTGAAGGGGCTCGAGATCATCGGCGAATACTTCCCGGGATCGTCGACGGAAGCGACGAGCATGCCTCTGCTCGTCCTGTATTTCTCCGACGACCAGGGACAGGCCGACGCCGTGAAGTACGTGACCTATCTGAACACCAGGATAGCCGAGTACACGGACGATTCCGGGAATCAGAAGCTGAACGGCATCATCGCCATGGACCCGCAGACCAAGGACGGGGCCGGCATCGTCATGGCCGGCGTGGTCTACGCATCCTCGGACATCGGCGTCACCGACGACACGCCCCATCTGAGGGATTTCCTGTCCTCCTGCCTCGACGATTACGTCGCGGCGAACGGGGAGGTCTCGTTCGAGCAGTACCTGACCGGTTCCCCTGCCATCGGATACGACGCGGAGACCGGTTCCGCCCAGGACATCCAGAGGATCGATCCGTTCACCATCCTCCTCATCCTGATCCTGGTCGGCCTGTTCTTCAGGTCCTTCATCACATCCGCCACCCCTCCGATAACCATCGGGGTCGCGTTCGTGGTCGTCCTGGCGCTGATCTACGGGGTCGGGCAGGTCCTGAACATCTTCTTCATCACCGAGATGATGCTCCTCGTGTCCATGATGGGCGCGGGGTGCGACTACTGCATCTTCATCATCGCCCGCTACAGGGAGGAGCTGCGCTCCGGCAAGGACCACCACGCCGCGCTGCACGAGGCGATCAAGTGGGCCGGGGAGTCCATCTCGATCTCCGGAGCATCCGTCATCATCGGATTCGGCGCGATGTCGATCTGCTCCTTCAGCATGGTCTCCACCATGGGCATCTGCCTCGCATTGGGCATAATCGTGGCGCTCCTGGCCGCCCTGACGCTCATCCCGTCCATCCTCGCCGTGGTCGGCGACAGGATATTCTGGCCCACCACCAAGGAACGCATCGAGAAGAAGGACCTCAACAACAGGGGATGGCACGCGAAGTGCGGAAAGATAGGACACGCCTACTTCGAGAAGTCCTCGCGCTTCTCGCTCAAGCACGCGAAGGCCATCCTGATCGTCACCGTCCTGGTGTCCGTCCCTGCAGCATACGTTGCGATGACGTCCGAGACGTCCTACGACATGATCAGCTCGATGGAGAACGGCGATTCCGGGAAGGGGATGGACCTGATCGGCGAGTACGCCGACCAGGGCATGGTCATGCCCAACTACGCCGTCATGCAGCTGAACGAATCCATCGCGAACATCACCGTCACCGGCTACAACGAAGAATACGGCATCTACGAAGGGACATTGGTCTGGACCGACGTTTGGACGAACGGTCTCGCCGACAAGGTCTACGCCCTGTGCGACAGCATAATCGAGAAGGACGGGGGAGCGGACGGGAACATCTCGTACGTCTACGGCCCGTTCATGTGGAGCAGGGCCGTCTCCGATGCCATGAAGTCGGGTCTGACCGACCCGCAGGCGATACTGAACACCGCCATCGCCTCCGCCCACGGCACCACGGCGCAGTACGTCGGATACTCCGTTCAGGCGATGATCCTGGCCGCCGTGGCCCAGGGATACACCCAGGAGCAGGCGATCGGATACGTTCTGCAGAACGGCGCCCCGACCATCGACTTCATCGCCAACTGCACCGGCACCCTCATCGGAGGGGAGTACGCCGCGGGCGGGAAGATGACCGTGGACCCGACCACCCCCAAGGGGGCCAACTACATCAGCATCACCGCGGCCACCCACGACGCAGCCATGTCCACCCGCTCGATGCAGTCCATCGACGCGATCACCTCCGCCCTGAAGGAGTTCAAGGACGCGAACCCCGACCTCGTGGTCGACACATGGATGACGGGGACGGCGGCCGTCATGTACGAGGTGTCGAAGAGCATCGGCAACGAGTTCACCAAGATCGAGATCCTGGTCGTGGTGCTGATCATCCTGATGCTGTTCGTCGTCATGAGGTCGTACACCATCCCGCTCAGGTCCGTGGCCACGATCATGATGAGCATCTGCTGGACCCTGGCCGTGACCCACCTGCTGTTCACCACGATCCTCGGATGGGAGATCATGTGGCTGATCCCGCTGATCCTGCTCGTGATCTGCCTCGGTCTCGGGATGGATTACGACATCCTGCTGACCACCCGCATACGCGAGAACGTCATGGACAAGGGGATGTCGAACGACGAGGCCATCCACCAGGCGGTGGTCCACTCCGGTTCGGTCATCACCATCTGCGGACTGATCATGGGAGGGGCGTTCGGCACGCTGATGCTCTCGAACATGGTCATGATGCAGCAGTTCGGGTTCGCCCTGTGCTTCGCCATCCTCGTGGATGCCCTGATCGTCAGGACGTACATCGTCCCGGCCGTCATGCACCTGCTCGGGGACTGGAACTGGAAGGGGCCCGGCTCCGGGCAGAAGAAGATACAGCTCATCGAGGAGGATGAGTGAAACGGGGCTCCGGCCCCCTATTACGGCCGCCGGGAGGCGGCCGGTAACCGATTTCCGAGTGATTCCTATGATCTTCTACTTCTCCGCCACAGGGAACTCCGAACACGTCGCCCGCCGCGTCGCCGAAGCGACCGGCGACGAGACCGTATCTATGACCGGACATCCCGAAGGACCGTTCGACGGGTCCGGGAGCGTCGGGATCGTCAGCCCGACCTATTCCTGGGGCCTCCCCACGATAGTCCGCGAGTTCCTCTCAGGACTGACGTTCGACCGCCAACCCGATTACCTGTGGTTCGCGGCCACCTATGGGACCACCCCCGGCAGGACGGACTCGTACGCGGAGGAGATCCTCGAAAAGAACGGACTGTCCCTCTCGGCCAGATTCTGCATCCAAATGCCGGACACGTGGACCCCGATCTTCGATCTGAGCGATGAGGAGAAGGTCGCGCGCATCAACGCGGATGCGGAGAAGGAGATAGATTCCCTGATATCTGCGGTCGCCGAACATCGCTGTGGCGATTTCATGAGGAAGAGGACCCCCGCTTTCCTGACCGGTTTCATGTACGGACGCTACGAATCCATGAGGCTCACCGAACACCTCCATGTGGAGGACTCGTGCATCGGATGCGGCCTATGCGCCAAACGCTGTCCCGCATCGGTCATCGGGATGCGCGACAAGAAGCCCGTGTGGACCGAGGACAGATGCGTGATGTGCCTGTCATGCCTCCACCGCTGTCCGAAGTTCGCCATCCAATACGGGAAGAAGAGTGGGAAGCACGGGCAGTACGTACATCCGCGACGACATCCCCGATTCAGAGATGCTGGTCGTCGTGCCCGTTATCCTCTTCGGCATGCTCCCCGCGGACGAACTCCAGAATGTCCCCGGGCTGGCAGTCCAGCGTCTCGCATATCGCTTCGAGGGTCGAGAACCTCACGCCCTGGACCTTCCCGGTCTTGATCTTCGACAGGTTGACGTACGATATCCCCACGTTCTCCGCGAGCTCCTTGAGGCTCATCTTGCGGTCCGCCATGATGCGGTCGAGACGGAGGATGATCGTCATGGTATCACAGGAACTCATCGGATTCCGTCTGCAGGGCGGAGCCGTATTCGAAGATCAGATAGATGAGGTATGCGACGGCCCCGGCCACGAGTAGGTGCCCGGGCGTGTCGAAGAGGTACATCCCCGGTCTGAAGACCAGGATGAGCAGCGCCTGGATCAGGACCACGGCCACGAACCCGATCAGGAGCATCGTCGCGATGCCCTTCATGCATTCGACGTTGCACGGGGTGAAGGGGGAATCGCCGGACCTTATGGAGTTGATTATGCCGTAGCCGTAGATCGTCGCCCACAGGCAGCACAGCATGCCGGCGAGGTTCGACACCCCGCTGATCGCGGTCCCGCAGTTGTCCATGGGGTCGATGAAGAACCCGGGATCCGCGAGAGCCAGGGCGACCTCCATGGCGTAGACGACCGCCATGAGCGCGGAGAAGACGACGAGGACCAGCGCTATGAGGGAACCTATCCCGCATACCTTCCTGAGCCTGTCCAGACTGTCGACGTGCACCATGGCTACCAGTAGGACCACTCGGACATAATATTAATGGATTCTGGAGGTTTCATTCGGAGAAGATAAT